>JAOZPI010000003.1 GCA_029932835.1 archaeon
TTTGGAGATATCAGACAAATTGGGAGAAAAGCCGAAGGCAAGGGTAAAGTTGAGGGTAGAAGGAAGGATAAGAGAGGCTGAAGCAGATGGAGTCGGCCCTGTAGATGCCAGCTTAAATGCCATAAAATCTGCGATGAAGGGGTACGGAGAGATAAACCTGGAGGAATTCCACCTAGATGCTATTACAGGGGGGAGTAATGCACTAGCAGATGTGACGCTCAAGATATCTGATGGGAAGCACAGCACATCCTCCCGCGGGGTTCATGAAAATGTTACAATGGCTGCTATATATGCCTTCATTAACGGATTGAACAAGATAATGCAGGAATAAAATGCTAATAGCAGGAGTGGATGAAGCCGGGAGGGGACCGGTCATCGGGCCTATGGTGTTTGCTGTGGTTGTTATCGAAGAGGAGGACGAAGAGAGACTCAAGGAGTTGGGGGTTACCGATTCCAAACTCATGAGACCTGATGAGAGAGAGGATTTGTTTGAAGTGGTAAAAGATGTGGCAGTTGAGCATAGGATACTGCAAGTGGAAGCGAAAGAACTGAACCAGTGGATGAGAGGGGCTTCACTAAATGAGGTGGAGGTGATAAAAACCGCAGAGTTGTTAAACTCCCTCAAAACTAATCCACAGGTATGCTATGTGGACTGCCCGGATGTAAAGCCCGCAAGATATCGGAGAAATATTCAGAATTTGTGCAGGAAAGAGATGGAGATTATAGCCGAACACCACGCAGATATAAAGTATCCAGCAACTAGTGCAGCATCTATTCTTGCAAAGGTTGTCAGGGATGAAGAGATTGAGGGTCTGAAAAAGACATACGGCAATATAGGAAGCGGATACCCGGGAGATGAAAACACGCAAGAGTGGTTAAAAAGGGAGTGGGAAAAAGGGCACAACCTCCCGGATATTGTGAGAAGGAGATGGGCTACTGTCGAACGCCTACCACAAGTAAAGCTAACTGATTACTGATCACGATCTTAGGCAGGAGAGAGGACTATCTAGTCGCGTATCCCATCCTCGGTTATTGTAAATACACACTCGCCCTCTGGCAAACACGGAGAATCGACCAATTTTGCCACCCTCTTTTCCCCTTTTCCCTTTCTTAAGTAGATCCTAAAGGTGCTCTTATGCCCAAGGATATGGCCACCTATAGGCTCTGTTGGGTCTCCAAAGAGTATTCCAGGCTGAGCCATCACCTGGTTTGTTACTACAACCGGTAGATTGTACATGCTGGCTATCTTTCCGAGGGTTGCCAAGTGGCGGTTCAATTTTTGCTGTCTGTCCGCAAGAGTCCCCCTGCCCACGTATTCAGCCCTGAACAAACCCATAAGAGAGTCTACTATCACCAACCTTATGTTATCCTCCCTAACGATATTCTCCGCCTTCTCTGCAAGGAGCATCTGGTGGTCACTGTTGTATGCCCTACCCACCTTTATATTTCTCAAAACCTCTTCCTCATCCAGACCCAATGAGCGCGCCATTTGCACGATTCTCTCCGGCCTGAATGTTCCTTCCGTGTCTATATAGAGGGCCTTTCCTTCAAGGCCGCCGCGCTCTTTTGGAAGCTGAACATTGACTGAAAGCTGGTGGGTAATTTGGGTCTTTCCCGCTGCAAATTTACCGTAAAACTCCGTTATGGACTGCGATTCTATGCCACCCCCAAGAAGTTTATCCAGATCTGTACTGCCTGTAGTGAGGCGCCCTATCTGCTCTCTGCGCTTCATCACATCTATACCTGTTTCATAACCCATGTCAAGAGCTTCTTGAGCTGCTCCTATTATCTTCTTGGCTGTGGCCTCCCCAACACCAGCAGCATCCTTTAGCTCTCCGGGGGCAGCGGCTGCCACACTCATTAGATCCCTATAACCTCCTTCCATTAATTTGTCTGCCAACGCTGGTCCAACGCCTGGCAGGTCTTCTATTTTTTCAATCTTTTCCATTTTCCTCATCAAGTTTTATGATTTCCACCTCTTCAGAGCTGACAACATCAGTGCTTATCTCCTCCGAAGATGGCTCCTCCAAGGGAGGTTCCTCAGAGGATGCCTTCTCATCTGACAGTGCAGGACTAGGTGTTTTGTCAGCACGGTGAGCAGAAGCAAGCGAATGCGAGGCTGTGGAGTACGCAATAAGTTCCAGACGGTCCTGGAAATCATTATATCGAACATTCCCTATAACACTGAGGGTTTTTCCTATTAGCCTCTCTTTGAGCTCTCTCGCAGGTGCAGTTTCATCTCCGGTTTTTCCTACGATATTTAGAACATCTGCAACTGTCATTCCACTCACCTCCTCAGCAAGATCCCTGTAGAGGATCACTCTGATATCTCCCGTTCCGTCAGACAACAACAGACTCAGGACCATGTTATAAGCAGGCTTATTACCGCCACAAACATCACACACCCACTCTCCCCCAACATTCTCAATCCTCCCCCCACATTCAGAACAGACTTCAAAAACCATAGACCTTTCGTCTATATTTTCTACCTTTCCTTCTATTCGGATATTTCTGTCATTCGGCTCCAGATCGGAAATTCTCTTCTCAACGGCATGCTTTTCCATGAGAGTGGTGATCGCAGGTATAATCACTCCCTTAGGCCTCGTCTCTACTGTTCCCCGCTTGGAAAGGTGTATCTCAACATCTCCATTCAAGCCCTTTTTTGTGTAGGCGTTTTTTATAAGGATCACATCCCCAACAGACATGGAACTCAACAGGTCTGTCTTGTCGTTCCAAAAGACAGCCCTGGACATTCCAGTGTCATCTGCTATGATGGCGGAAGCAAGCCTACCAGCCCTGTCACCAGTGTTGAAGTCCCTGATCGGTAATATGCGCATAACTCGACCAGCCACAGTCACATCTGGCATCCCGTCCTTGATCTCTGCGAGTTTATAAACCTTGGAAGGCTCGAGGGGAGGAAGACCCAGATCTTTGTCACTGGGTATCACCCGCCCACGGGCCCCTATATGTATCTCCAACCCCCTGTTCCCTGCCCTAACCTGTCCATTTTCAACCATGACAACATGGCCCTCTGAAAATTCTGAGACCCTGTCCGCATTTGAGTCCCAGAGTACTACGCGTATCTTCCCTGTCTTGTCCTCAATTATCATACTCGCCCTTTCGCCAGTTCTCCCATCAGCCCTCTCAAACTCAGACTTTGGATAGGTGTAGAGAACCCGTCCTTCAACCGAAGCAGTTTCGTTTTCCTTTAAATCTGCGATGTTTTTTATCTCCACAGTGGGAACCTTTGGAAGACTTGATTTTACATTCTCGTCAATATCCTGTGGACTTACTACAAGTCGGGAGAGACTACCCACATGGACCTCTGGCTTTCTGTCTGCTCCCTCGCGGGTATAAGCATTTTTCACAGCTATTATAACACCAGGACGCACCTTTGGAGAATTCACTAGATCTGCTGCCCTGTCCCAAAGCACCACGTTTGTCTCTCCTGTTCCATCTGACACAAGAAAGCGAGCCAATTGCCCAGACCTTTTCTCTGTTTTAAACTTCTTTATAGGGCGAATCTCAAGTATGACACCAAGGATGTTCACACTGTTCATATTGTTTTTTAGCTCAGAGATTTTGGTGTAGGTCACCTCTTCCCCTGTGGACGAGACACCATATTCTTTCTCTAAGGCATATATCGCCCCCTCTTCTGTCAGGAGTCCACCAGTCTCTTCTATCTTTTGTGCAATCAGCTTCCGTATCTCTTCCTCTGTAATGCCCCTAGCCTCAGCAAGTCGCCCTATTCGATTATCTAGACTCATTTCCCCCAGTAATTTTTTCCCTCCTTTTATAAAAAGCACAGGGTTATGTGAGCAGTGAGCACTCTAGCCCTGAGTGAGATTCTTTGCATCAGAAGGCAGGACTATCGCAGGGATATTCTGATGGTCAAAATCCGCAACCGCGGATATACTAACCTCCACCTGAGTAACTCCGCCAATTTCGGTGTTCAGAATAGTGGTTTCAAACGCCATGTCAAAGGAGGCGTGAAGTGGTAGAAGGCTCTCTTTGTCCACCCAAAGGTCCACCTCCATATTCTTCACGTTATTTCCAAAGTCTGCTCCTGAAAGGTTCAAAGGCGAAAGAGAAGAACTAATCGCCCCTGAGCTCTTAAGCAGATCATAAAGCTCAGCCACTGTGGGCACCATCCGAATCTTTATGGCAGGCCTTCCATCCAGGGTGGTGAAGGAGAGCTCTGTGTTATTGACTACAGAAAAGATAGAGAAGAGGTTCAAAGAGAATGGACCATCCCACGCTATATCAGATACGTTCATCACAGTCCAGTCATCTCCGATTTTCATATAGGTTGTGTCTCCAATTCGGTAGACCTCAAGCAGGAGGGGGGCAGTGTCCCCTCTTTCCCCTAGTTCTAGGGTAAACTCCGAGCGCTGGGAGTTTAGATCAGTGGTGCCCGTTCCAGAAAAGACAATCTCGTTGTATTCCCCGCCGACAGCAGCCATTATGGTTCCGTTGTATGTAAAGTGCTCGGCAGTAATGGCCTGAAGGGCTTTTTGGACCTGCGGGAGGAGCGATTGCGACTGTGAAGGGGGGTTAGCGCCGAAGAGGATAGCGTAGATAACCCCCCCTATGAGGAGCAAGACTATTATAACAATTATTGCTCCCCCATACTCCTTCTCAACTCTTCCTGCAATACTCGGAGACTTTTTCTTTGCCATTATACAGTCGTATTAGTAGTGGTGTTTCCAGCCAGCTGAGTTTGGTAAAGCGAGTACACGTCTATAGCACCCTTGGCCTCTTCCGGAAGCTGTATGTTAACCGGCTGGTTATAGGAAATAGTAGCGCCTATGGAGATTGTCGCTGTTACTTGACCTGCTCCTGAGGTGCCGTACAACTGGTCTAGGTTCAGAGTGATGTAGATGGTACCGCTCCCTTTTATTGGCAGATAATCGCTCTTTCTGACCCAAACCGTAACGTTTGCCTTTATGGTCATCTTGTCTATAACATCAAGCATCACCTTCACTCCCACAGCTCCGGGCGCCATTCCCATTGAGGGGTCTGTAGAGATCTGGCTCATTAGAGACTGGCTCATGACGTCCTTTAGAATCTGCTTTGTATCGCCCACAAACTCCAAGCGGTACGCCTCCTCCCCGCCTATGGTGTCAACACCTGCCACCCTCCACCAGTCTGCCTGGAAGGTTGCATTTATCATCTTCTTCATCAGATGCTTTGTTGAAGTAGGGCCATATTGAACAGCAGGGAGGTCATATTGAGTAGTGTATGAATTCATAGGCGCCTTCAGCCATATTTCTCCGTTTGCTGAATCCGAGGTCTTCTTGTAGACTTCTGTTCCATTTATTATGTACATCTCCACCTCTGCTTCTTGGGTCTCCCTAAGACCCCAAAGCCCAGACATAACAGCATCAATCCCGATATATGCGTCCTTGGAAACGAGATCATCCGCAAAATTAACAGTGACGCGGTATTTGACACTCTGGGTAGTTTGTGGTATCTCCAAACTCATATTCCCAGTGATTTGCATTTGGTATGTTCTTACAGAGGATATAGAATCTATCATCTCGGCCTTGATTTGAGACAGAGAGGGATACGCAAGGTTATCCTTCCCCTGAGCAGACTGCTGGGCAGGGGTCTGTCCCTGTTGGTTGAGAAAAAGCAAAGCAACCACAACAACAACCAAAACCGACACAGCTGCAATTATTGCTTTTGTTTGGATATTAGAACTCTTCTGTGTTGTACCTTTCTTATTAGCCATTTTCATCAGTTTTTATTATAATTGGCAGTATAAAAATCAGGATATAATCCGAGCCTTGGCGTTGTTGATTTTGGTTTCGATAACATCGCCACTGAGGTCGGCCCATGCCCTGATAATCTTATCAGGATTTCCGCGAGAGAGGGCTACAACAGCAGGTCCGGTCCCAGAGAGGGCAGCGGAAAGAGCGCCAGAACGCAGAGCCAGCCTCACCGGGGCTGTTGCATATCCAAAGGCTGTGGAATAGATGAGGCCGTTTAGCACCATGGCTGTATAGAGATCTCCGCTAAGGGCAAGGTCCCATACAGCGTCAACCTCTCGTGAAAATACCGATAACTCTGAGGCGTCCACCTCCCCTGTGTATCTCTTCTCCTCTGGCACGTACAGTACAACAGCCAAATCCTCCATCTCTCCCCTTCTCAATATCCTGTTCTTTTTGTTATCGGTTACTACAAATCCGCCAAAGTACGAAGCAGCCGCATCATCCAGTGCTCCTGTTATCGTAACCCCAACAGCTTTGGAAGCGTCTATTCCTACCCCCAAAACTGTTTCGTCTTTTACCTCCTCTCCCTCAATTATCAGCTGTTGTCTGCTCATCTCCTTATCAATTCGAAGCATTTTTATGGCGCCGTGCCTCTTCGCCAACGCGCCAAAGGTAGCCAGAGAGACTGCATTTGCAACTGCACTCGAGCTCTTTAGGCCCTTGGCTACAGGTATCTCAGACTGGACCCTCACTCTCGCCCCATAATCATAATCAAAGAGGCCCAAAACCTGTGAAACACACTCTTCAGCAAGACGAGGATCCTCCATATTTACAGCTGTTACGCCCCCGCTATCCCTGAGCTCCACCTCTGCCCGTACTTCAAGGCTTATACCAAACGCAGCTCCCTTCCTTGTTGCTATTGCGTTTACTATGGTAGCCGCACCATGGGCAAGAGCTGTTGCAGAGGATATTTTCATTTTTGTTTTTTTGCCTGTGGCAGTTGTTCTCTTATAATAAGAACCATCTCAGCAACGTGCTTACCTAAATTCCTTGCAGTGTTGATCCCAGTCTCGTCAGTATCTACATCTCCGGGGTCCCTACCAACCCCTATCCCGCCAAAATGAGCTGTGGGGCCGTCATCTCCAACAACAATCATTGCGTGGAGGGTGAACCAATTTTGTATAGCCCGAACCACGAACTCTTGTCCCCCATTTCTGGACCCCCCTACTGCAATAGCACCACCAACCTTATTCCGAAGCCTAAAGCCTTGCCTCCTGAGGGGAAGAGACCTCTCCATAAGGAGAGAGATGTGAGAGGAGACATTCGCAAAGTAGGTAGGGGACCCGACGATTATGCCATCAGCCTCTTCAAGGAGCCTTAGCACCTCTCCTGCATCATCTGGGATTGGACACGCCCTCTTTTTGCACTCACCACACTGAGTACAAGGCAGGATCTTCTTGCTTGAGAGATTGACAAATCTTGTCTCCAGGCCAGAGTTCTTACACTCCTGAAGAGCAATCCTCACCAAGGTATCTGTATTCCCGCCATGTTTTCCACCGGATATCCCAACAACCATAGCCTTCTTGCTCATACAAGCCTCCTCGGTATCAAACCGCTTCTCAAGCCATGATCAGCAAGTACCAATGAGACCATAGACTCAACCACCGGGACCGCTCTCGGGACGATACAGGGATCGTGCCTTCCAGTTATCTCTATCTCTGTCTTTTTCTTCGTTTTTATGTTGATGGTCTTCTGGGGCCTTCCAATGGACGATGTCGGCTTTACTGCTACCCTCAGGACTATAGGCATCCCATTAGAAATGCCCCCGTTTATCCCACCAGCGTGGTTGGTTTTTGTTTGAATTTTTCCATCTTTGTAGATAAACTCGTCATTGATCTCGCTCCCCCTCTTTTTGGCCACACCAAATCCTGCTCCGAATTCCACACCCTTTACTGCAGGTATGGAAACAACCGCTTTGGCAAGGTCTGCGTTGAGCTTATCAAACACCGGCTCTCCAAGGCCTGTTGGAACCCCTGCAATCACACATTCTATCAAACCGCCAACAGAATCCCTGTTCAACCGCGCCTCGCTTATTGCCTTCTCCATCTCCTTCGCTTTCTTCAGATCCAGAGTTCTGACTGGATTGGAGTACACAATCCCCTTCATTTCTGAGATATCGCCAACCAGAAAGCCCTCTTTGTTTACCAGGCGCACATCTGAAGAGACCCCCCCGATCTCCAAGCTATAGGCAAGTACGCTCACACCCAAAACCCTGGACAGAAGCTTCTTCGCTATAGCACCTGCGGCTACTCTTCCCAGAGTCTCCCTAGCACTGGCTCTCCCTCCGCCCCTCCAGTCACGAATCCCATATTTTGCTTCCCAAGAAAAATCTGCATGACCCGGGCGAGGCGTGTCCCGCAGAGGTTCATAGGGACCAGAATCAACATCCAAATTGTCCACAATCATGGAGAGGGGAGTTCCAAGTGTCTTTCCATTGAATAGGCCAGAGAGTATCCTAACCCGGTCCTTCTCCCTGCGCTCTGTTGCCAATCTCCCCCCTGGACGCCTCTTATTCAAATCCTCCTGTATCTCTCTCTCAGATATATCCAAGCCAGAGGGACACCCATCTATGATCACGCCCACAGCCCTTCCATGGCTTTCCCCCCAAGTGGTTATTCGAAACGAATGCCCAAAGGTATTTGACATAAGCTATTTAGAAAAAGAGTCAAGAAAAGGGGCTGTGGAGGTAATGGGGTGGTTTTTATATGGAGGGGTGCTAAGTAGGTATGCATAAAGTTCTACTGCTTGGGGTTGTGGTTGTTGTTGGAATAATAGTTGTTTTGGCAATAACTCTACAAACACCAAAAAAGGGCGAGGAGACGGCGAGAGATACGCTTCAATTCGTTTATCACCCCCACTCAGAAACGACACTCCAGAGGATTATGGGGGGAGAACCCGCGATATGCACTATGCGGATTCAAGAAAACGAAACCCTGGTTGAGTACCAAGTGGAGCTAGAATACCCAAGAGCCCGAATGCTCATACAAACGTGGTCTGGTCCTGTTTCCGATAACATGACCATTATAGAGGAATTTGGGGAGTACATATATGTAAAATACCCAAGAGAATTTGGAGAGGGATGGCACAAGGTAGCAGAGGGAGACATGTATGATATCCCGCCTCCAGACAAACTCCTGAGCATAGAAACAGAAAACAAGACTATCTTTAAGTGCAGATTTGTTGATGATATACCTGATTCTAGGTTCGTGCCTGAGTAAAAGCCGAAAGTAGAGTCCCGCCTCCCGGATTTGAACCGGGGATCTTCCGGTAACGGTCTGGATGGGAATTCCCACCAACAGACTACAGCCAGACGCGTTAACCAGACTACGCTAAGGCGGGAGTGCGGTTATATTTTGAACAATGAGTTTAAAAAAGTCGCGGCCTTTTCGCCAGCCTTTTCCTAAAAGGCTGTAGTGCGGCCGCCGGGATTCGAACCCGGGCTACCGGCTTGGCAAGCCGATGTCATACCAGGCTAGACTACGGCCGCTTCTGGGATTTTAGATTGTTGGTATAAAAAAATCAATGGGTTTTTAGTACGCTCAAAAACACAATAAGAACAACAGAAACCACAACAAACAGAACCAAGACAAGGGTTATAAACTCCAGGCTTTTTTCAGCGCGTTTGGGGGGAGGGGTGTGTGGATTTTGAGCAGAGATCTGGGACTGGAAACTTGTGCGGTTTTCAGAAACCTCAGGAGATTCCAGTGTCTTATTTTCCTTAGGAAGAGTCGTAGTTTTGAGGGGTGTGGATGAAATCTGCGGAGCTGATATATTCACAAAAAGGCGATGGTTCGAAGGAGCAGGAATAGAGAGCACAACCTCCCTAAAATCGCCAGGGGGGATAGAATAGAGGGTTTTGGTAGCCAAGACTTCGGTCTTGTTTGTGTAAAGGGTAATGTTGATGTAGGGGAGGGGCATAGTGCCGTCATTCTGGACCACAACATAAACAGAGGTCTGATTTAAAACAGTAAAATCCCGAATAACTGCACTCGCGTGCTTTGGTGAGGCCTGCCTTGGATCTACTGTTATCTTACATGTAGCGTTTGCGAGGGGAAAACAGGTGATCTGAACCGGCATTATGTGGAGAAACCTTTTTTTAAGGCCAGAGGGAGAGGCAATCTTCCATGAAATATCTGATTTTTCCCCCTTCTTTAGAAAGACGGACTTCTTGCGATAGTCTAGGAGCAGCATGTCCCTTGGCATGTTCAGAGAGCAGGATACAACAGTTGGAGAATCGAGAATGTTTGTTATTGTTGCGGTCAGATTAACAACTGCGGATTCCCCTATGGTCTTCGGGCATTTTAGGGAGATTGGAAGAGGGGTAGAGGCAGACCTGTTTTCTACAACAACAGCATGATCAGATTCCCCAAAGCTCACGCGAGCTGAGCGCCCCCTCCAATGCACAATATTGTGAATCAAATAATCGCTACTGGTCTTAGCTAGTACAACATGGGTCGCGTCTACACCACCAACTTCGCTGTATGTAGGATCCACAGGGATCCACCCCCCTATATAAACCTCCGCCCAGGCATGTCTGTCCCAAGATTCGCCTGTATATACCAACCCCTCCACGTACCTAACTGGCATTCCGATACTTCTCAGCAGTGATATTAGGAGATACGCGTATTCATCGCAAACCCCCCGTCTCTCTCTAAAAACTTGGGACGCGGGTAGAGAAACTCCCGCCTCGCTCTTGTTGTAATGGAGATTATGGGTAACCCAGAGGCTAATCAGTCCTATGTTCTCAAGAGGATCTCGGCCTGTGACAAGTGATTTTGCCTTTTCGCGCATATAGGGAGTCCATTGCGTGAGGTTGTCCACTACGAGGTAGTCCCTTTTCCGCAGTAGTCCGGAGTCAAATCCTGCATCTGAATCAACAAAGACCAACCACGTTACATTGTAGGTTAAAACCTTAGAGGCAGGATGGTTCCACACAAAGGTTATATAACGGTTTCCTTGTGAATCTGTTTGGATCTTGTAGGATGGGGAGGCTGAGAGGAGAACAGCCCTCTGCGTTGATGTATTTTGTGGAACCATATAGAAGCTCCCCTCTATATGATCTATTCTGTGTCTAGAACCCTTTGGTTCTACAACAAGCTCCCCATAAAACTGTAATGTGAGGGTGGCCTTGGTGGTAGAAAGAGGAGAAAAGGAGTGAGCAAGGGGAAGGGAGATAAGCAAGAGGAGAGGGAGGATGGCAAGGATCTTGGAAGGAACAGGAAGGTACAAAACCATTTTGAAATTAACTTGGCTTTAGATAAAAATTTAGTGGATTTTTATGGGAAGATGTACGAAAAGATCTGATGGAAGAGGTATTAGATTACCATAGGGAGCTCCTTGGAGAGGAGATAAACCTATTCTTGGAGTGGGTAGAAAAACCGCTAAGGAGGTCCATTAGGGTCAATCCTATAAGAACCAGCGTAAGAGACTTTAGAGAGGAGTTGGAGAAGATGAGAGCCGAACAGATCCCGTGGTGCAAGGAGGGGTTTTGGGTAGAGGGGGAGGCGATAGGGGCGACAATTCCACATCAATTGGGGTATTACTACATACAAGAGGCAGCGTCTATGATACCTGCAGTAGTCCTGGAGCCTGGGGCGAGTGACGCAGTGCTGGACCTCTGTGCTGCACCCGGGTCAAAAAGCACCCAGATCGCTCCATACTGCAAGACGCTTGTGTCTAATGATCCAGATTTTAGGAGAAGAAAGGCACTGTGGGCAAATCTGGACAGATGCGGGATTACAAACGCAATTATGACACATTTTGATGGTTTGAGATTCCCAAGAGTGGAATTTGACAGGATACTGGTGGATGCCCCATGTTCCAGTATAGGAGCTGCCAGAAAGAGCCCTGGTGTTCTGAAGATGTGGAGCAGGAGTTATGCCAAAAGAATGAGCAACCTCCAAAAGGGTTTAGTGAGATCAGCCTTTCGCCTTCTGAAGCCGGGCGGAACCCTGGTGTACTCAACCTGTACCAGCACTATAGAGGAGAACGAGGAAGTAATATTGAACCTGCTGGAGAGGGAAGAAGAGGCCAAACTTGAGAGAATCAGGATAAAAATAAAGGGGAGGAAGGGGCTTCTTCCTGGAACTGAAAGGTGCCTTCGTGTGTACCCTTGGGACAATGACACGGAGTTCTTTTTTGTGGCGAAGATCTTAAAAGAGAGATGAAAGAGGAGGAAGGGAACGGGAATGAGGAGGAGATAAGGGAGTATCTAAGATCGGAATTTGGAATTGATCTAGGGAGGGGCAAGATTTTTAGAAGAGGAAAAAGGGTGTATTTCTTTAATGGGGAGGATCTGCCCTTAGTAGGTCTCCGCGGCCTCTATATCGGAAGCATGGAAAGGGAGTTCAGACCGAGCATGAGTGTAGTACAGCTCGCAAAAAGGGGATTTGTGGAGGTTGGGGAAAAAGAAGCCAAAGAGTGGATGTGCGGATTAGATCTCAGGGACAAAAGAGTGAGTAGAGAGGGTGAAGGGCGTGCACAGGGAGGCGGAAAATCAAAATATGTGATAGTGAAGTGGGATAAATATATATTAGGGCCTGGGGTGCTAACAAAAGACGGGCGCATTGTGAACAACACTCCAAAAAACAGAAGGCTTCCATTAAATAAGATGTGAGGTTTATTATTCCTCAACTCCCACTATTTTTGGTATTTTCCCTATTCTGGCGATTTTCTTCCCTTTCACTATGAGAGCACCGTCTATTTCCCGGCCTGTGTGCTCCTTGGCATAGGAGAGCGCATCTTTTAGATTTTCCGTCTTATTGGCTATGGAGGTAGCAAAGGCATCCGAAATTGTGGCACTGGGGGAGAAGACTACAACCGCGTCTGCATCACCAAAGCTAAGCGAATGGCCAACGGACGAGGAGGAGGTACAAATGCCATACACCCCATTAGGATTTAAAAGCAAGGCTATGCGATTGGAGAGAGGGGATTGGCCTGCAAACAAGCCCACGGAAAACTCCCTATTGCCATACATCGCGATGTCTCCGCCATTTTCAACAATAATCCACTCAACCCCCTCTTCTAGTGCTCTCTCTACAAGCAATTCCCCTATAGCTCCTGCTACAGCAGCCATCGGACCGGTCCCTGCCATTTTCCCTGCCCCTGCCATTCTTTTTACTATCTCTGGTCCTTCCCCTGCATCAACCGGATCCAGAGAAGTCAAAAAGAGGGGATGAGAGGCTATATAACGCTCTAGCTCCTGCCACCTCTCGATCAAAAACCTGTCCACAAAATCCAGGGGCTTGCTCGCCCTTACCCTCAGGATAGTTTCTTTATAGCGGAATGTTTGGTCCATGAAAAGGCACGCATAAGCTCTAGAACTTTGGTTTTGAGAGGGCCCTTCTAGGGCAGGCGTCTATACACAACCCGCAGAGGACACACTTATCTTCGTTGTATACCAAAGTGCTCTCAGCATCAAGACTAAACGCCCCCGTGGGACACAAAGAGGTACACAATCCACAGTCTATGCACCTTTCCCTATCGTACTCCACAACGTTCTTCTGCTCAGTGACATCGACTCCCTCATCCCTCAAAAAACGCAGAACCTTTTCCTCAGAGGACTTTGGGATTTTTACTAGCATGTTGCCCTCTGCGTCTGCTTTCAGTATGTTTATCCTCGCCTTTGTCTTTAGCACGCAATCAGCCAGTACAGGCTTCCCTAATGCCCTCCCTCCAAACTTCAAAAGATACTTCTTCGTCATTTTATATCAATGAATCTGGCTATATTCTCAGCTGTTATGATGCCAAGGATTTTGTTGTGATTATCCACTACTGGGAGTGCGGATATACCATTCTTTCTCATTCTCTCAGCGACAATCCCTAGGGTTTCTGTGGGCTTGGCAGTTATTACACCCCGGACCTCAAAGTCCCTCAGCCTCTTTTTTCCACTCGCAACAGCCTTTGCTACATCCCACGAAGTTACAATTCCCTCAAGTCTGCCTTCCCTGCTTATGAGGATGTGGTTTACGTTCTTATTTATGAGAAGCTGTGATATCTCTTCAATATCTGCGTCCTCTTCAACTATTACGGCCTTTTCCATCACATCCCCCACATAGTGGACATTGTGCCTCATCGGCCTTAACTCTGCAGGTTTGAAGGCCTCAAGAGGCCTAGTTATCTCGAATTGCCCCTCTTCTATCCATTTTTTTAGAGTCTCTGCAACCTCTCTTGCCTTTTTTAGGGGAGCTACTGAGGAGGTCCGTACCTCCTCACCGTTTATTTCAACTCTCCCGGAACGAAGATCTGCGTAATTTACAGTTTTAACTACAGGGCGAGAGCGAGACGGAACAGAGTAGTCAAGGATATGGGTGTATATATCAGCATCGCTTATCGCTGTCCTTTCGGCTATTTTTTCATTGAGTATGGGAATGGGAACGCCCAGACCAACAAACAAGGTGACCCCATAGCCAGTAAATGTGGCAGCCTTTAGGAAATTTGGATCTGCCTCTTTTAGGTTAGCTCTCACAGAGAGGGTGGCGCCAGCCCCGACCGGAACGCCATTCTTCCGTGGAACCTCTGTATTAAACTGCGTTCCTTCCCCTATTATGTAGCCATGAGTTCCTGCGAGAAAAATTCGAGTCCCGATCCCTATTGTTTCAAAATAGGGGTCATTGTTTAGAGGGGAAAGCTGTGAGGCTGTTGTATAGGTCACGTTTCCATAATTTGGGAGGAGCTTTCCCATATAGGTGTAGATTGTCTTATCGGACGAATTGGTCGCTGCTGTATAATTCTGATACGAATTTCTGGGATTGAGCAACCAGGCTTGATTTAGGTCTTCTAATGTTACCTGAGTCTTTATCTTTTTTCTCGGGTAGCAATCCGTTCCATAAGAGGTTGCCCTTAATTCCACTTCTTCCCCCCTTATGAGGTCCTCAATAACATGGGCTCCCCCATACTCAAATCCCTCTGTTTCGCTCAGCTGTGCAGCGCCTATATACGCATCCACAGCTGCAACACCAGTGTACGCCTCTACGTCATTAAGCCAGACCCTTTGGAACTTTATCGGAGGCTCCGCGTGTCCAAAGTTGAGCCAAGCTCCAGAAGAACACATGGCACCAAAGGTCCCTGTAGTCACAACATCTATCTCCTTCGCTGCCTTTTTTACACCATTTTTCCTTACATATTCTATCATCTCCTCAGCAGTTAGGATAACCGCATCACCCCTGTGGATTCTCTGGTTTATCTCCTCATAGGTCTTTGCCATCAGGTAGTTTTTTGATTTGGTATAAAAAAGGGGAGGCGACCAATTATTACCGTAGGTAATAATAGGTTGGGGATGCAGGGCATAATATAGCGCTTTTTTTACTTCCAGCTGTAGAGATAGATATGGAACTGGTAGACACACACGCTCACTTGGACTTTCCGGAGTTTGACGATGAATTGGAAGAGGTGATTGCAAGGGCGGAAGAGAGGGGTGTGAAGATCGTGAACTCCTTTTTGGACAGGGGGGGATTCGAAAGGGTTGGATCTCTTCTTGAGAAGCGGGGTGTTTACTTCTGTGTGGGGTGCACTCCGTATCACCCGGAGGATTTTGAGGCACAATATAAATTAATGGTTGAAACAATAGAGGATAGTGTTGGGATTGGTGAGATAGGGTTGGATTATTACTGGGTGAAGGACGCTACAGGGAGGAAGAGAGAGGAGGAAAATTTCAGGAAGTTTCTCAAATTGGCAAGAGAATATGACAAACCTGTGGTTATTCACTCCAGAAATGCGGAGAAGAGGGCATTAGAGGTCATGGAGGAAGAGAGGATAGAAAGAGCGATAATGCACTGTTTTTCCGGGAGTCTTGATATTGGTAAAAAAGCCGTGATGATGGGATACTTAATCTCGATACCGACAACTGTGGTATTTTCAAAGCAGAAGCAGGAATTCGCCAGAGAGCTACCTCTTGAATCTATAGTCCTAGAGACAGACTCCCCATATCTTGCCCCTGTGAAGGGCGAACGAAATGAACCGTCAAACGTTGCCCTAAGTGCGGAAAAAATCGCTGAGATTAGGGGCATTAGCGTGGGGGAAGTGGCAAAGACTACCACAAGAAATGCCAAGAGGTTATTTGGTATATGAGAGGGGGTACATAGAGATAAAGGATGACGTAGAGGCAGAGGGGCGCTCAGGGCACTGTCCAGAAGGGCAAGGCGTGTGGCTAGCTCTCATAAACCCATTTTTCGTCGGCCTTAGTGTATTCTACTATCTCCGACTCGTCAAAAAAGAGCTCTATCTCTCTCTTAGCTGTTTCCAAAGAATCAGAAGCGTGAACTACATTCCTCCTCGTAAAGAGGCCGTAATCACCCCGTATGCTGCCTGCGTTGGAATCTATAGGATTGGTAGAGCCCAACATATTTCGCACAGCCTTTATGGCCTCATATCCCTCGATTACGCAGACAACAGATGGCCCAGAGGTCACATAATTAATCAGGGGCTCATAAAAATCCTTTCCCTGATGTAGAGAATAAAGCTCTTGGGCCTTGTTTCTGTCCAACCAGATGAGTTTCATTGCAACTATCTTTAGGCCTCTTCTCTCAAAGCGGCTGAGGATCTCCCCTACCAAATTTCTTTGGACAGTATCTGGCTTTAGCATCACAAACGTTCTTTCAATCATTTTTGTTTGGACTTGGGCCCTCCCTCTGTGCTGCTTTTCTCTCCTTTTCCGGTACCCTTCGCAGCTTTCCCTTCTTCTTTTAGATGCTCCACTCGTATTTGCTTTTCCTTCCTGTATTCCTCAGTCCATTTGACGCGTCTGGGCTTTCTCCCAAGACGAGAATTTTTCTCACACTTAGAAGAACAATAAAAAGAAACCGCCCCTGATACCTCTACAACCATTATGCCCGTTCCTGGCTCTATAACCCTGCCACAAAATTTACATCTATGCTTGGTTGCCATTATATTGCCCTCACATCCCTCTCAGTCTCTTTTAGCATGAGAAGGTCATTTTCCTGAACCGGCCCCTTGACATTTCTCCGCAACAGGTTTCCCCTGTCTCTCCCCTCTAAGACCCTTACCAAGACTTGATAGCACTCCCCATAAAGGCCGACTTTTTTGAACACCTTCACCACTTGGGCAGGCGTAGCATCACTTATTCGGACCTTGCTCCTAGATTTCTTCGCATCTGCCTGAGGCTTTGACTGAAGCTGTGGTGGGTGCTCCTGTTTCTTATTAGACTGCTTTTTATCATTGAGCTTCTTATCCTCCTGCCCCTCTGTTTTTTTAGCCATTTGTGATCAGTTTTTCAATTTTTTTCTTCAGCTCTTCCAGATCCTTCTTGGCTTTCCCCTCCTCAAGTATAGCCACGGACGAAGTAGTTACACGAATCCCAGCCGATTTTCCAAGCTCATCCTTCGTCTTGACATAGACAAAGGGCACTCCCTTCTCCTTGCAAAGAATTGGAACGTGCAACATTATCTCCGGTGGATCTACATCCTCGGCCATTACGACCAGCTTTGCTTTCCCCCTTTCAATTGCTTTTGTTACCTCGTTTATCCCTATTTTGATCTTTCCCGATGCCCTAGCTACCTCAACTACTTCCATTACCTTATCTGCTATGTCTTGTGGTGTTTCAAATTTTATATATGTTGTCATCTTTACCTCCTTATCATCCCACGAACGTGGTCCAAATTCATAGGCCCAAATGGGAGAATTTGTGGCATTTTAGAAGATTCTAATATAAAAAAGGAATCTGGTTAAAATGGCTTTTCACAAGCGAGAGTACAGAGAAAGGATAAGGAGAGGACAGAATGAGCTCGAGGATGGGGAGGCCATACTAATCAGGAAGAGCGAGAATGTTAGGTATTTCACAGGAGTAGACAGCGGCAGGTTGCTTATATGGGGGAGCGGGGAGAAATTTTGGCTAAAGGAGGTGTATTTTAAGAGAGCAAAAGACTCTCCTATAAAGCCAATAGCCCCAGAAAAGGATGGAGTTAAAAAGGCTGTAGAAGCGCACAACTTCAAAAGATTGTGGGTGGATGGTATGACCCTAGCAGAGTATAAATCCATGGAGAGTTCTCTCAGGAAAATAATCAAACCAAGTGATATATGCGAAAAAATGAGGGAAATTAAATCAAAAGAGGAGATTAAAGCCATAGCAAAGGCAGGGAAAATGGCTGCCAGAGCTATGGAACAGGTATTCTCATTAGATTTGGTAGGTATGCGGGAGTATGATATTGCAGCAGAGGTAGAGGGCAGGATTAGGGAATTGGGATCTGAAAGGCCCCCATTTTCAGAGGGGATGATATGTGCCAGCGGACCCAACACGGCTTATCCACATGTGCTAGTTTCTGGAAGAAGGATCAAATACGGCGATCTCCTAATGCTGGACCTTGGTGCAGTGTATGACGGATACTATAGCGATATGACGAGAACCATCGCAATAGGGAGGGTAAGGGGGGAAAAGAGGAAGATCATGGAGATTGTTGAATCTCTAAAATGGGAGGCAATAGACCGGGTAGAGGCAGGGGGCTCAATTTCTGAGATACATAAGTATGTGGAGGGGGAGATAGAAAGGAGAGGGTACAAGTTCTTCCATCTCCTTGGACACGGAGTTGGATTGGAGATACATGAAAGACCTTCTATTGGGCCTGAGGGAGAGGAGGTCTTTGAGGAGGGGATGGTCTTCACGATAGAACCAGGGATTTACACTAGGAGATTCGGAGCCAGAGATGAAGACACTATTGTGTTGAGCAAGGGAAAGAAACGAATTTTGACCAGGTTTTTTTAACCTAATATCTCAAAATAAACGAGCCGCTGTAGCTCAGTCTGGGAGAGCACCACGCTGAAGACGTGGGTGTCGTGGGTTCAAATCCCACCGGCGGCACTCTTATAGAACCGCTCTGGGAAAAGGCCCCCAGAGTGCACTTTTATTCCTCCCCCATCACGCTGCTTTTTTGGAGCTCTTCCTGGGCCTTCAGCTCGTCTATGTCCTTCAGGAGTTTTTTGTCCACCCTCCCGATTATCTCTTCCCTCTTTTTCTTTTCTAGGAGCTCTATCTCTTTCAGCTTTCTTTTGAGGAGTCTGTCTCTCCCCTCTCTCAATGCAATTTTGAGCCTATCGCTTGCCTCTCTCCCGCCAAGTAGCTTTAAGTGGATAACAAAATCTGCCCCCTCTCTATAAAATCTGATGGCATGGTCAAGTGTCTTTGCCGTAAGGAAAACAATACAATTTGGGTTTTTCTCCCTCACATTTTTTAGAACCAACAGGTTATCATCCTCATCCGGCACAGTTGAGATGACAAGCGAGGCTCTCCCCAACTCCACCCTTCTCTGCACACTCGGATCCTCAAGATCACCATAGATACACTGTACTCCCCGCCTTATCAACCTCTTTATTATTTCTGGATTATGATCCACTACTATAAATTGCTTGCCCATTTCCTGGAGAGCATCTACCACCTCGTTTCCCATGATATGTGCTCCAAAAACAATTACATGATTTTTAAGAGTTTTGTCAACCACATGTTCCAGTTCGTGCCTTTTCTTAATAAAGCTGAGTTTTTCTACTCTTTCCAGAAAACCAGAAAAAGGGATGAACATTTTGTTCCCATACTCTATTAGATATGGGGTGAATGATATGGTTATGACAGCCATGAGGATAGTGATGGAGAACACCTCGTCAGCCTCCTGAGGAACAACAACAAGGGTGTTGGTCGCATTAGCTGCGAGCATGCCAAATACAAGAATCAGGGAGAACTCAGATACCTGTCCCATGCCCACACCAGATAGGAACGCCGTCCTTCTCTCATACCCCAAGAGAATTGCAAGGAGCGTGGTTATCATTGGCTTTACGAAGATGACCAAGAGGGTGAGAAGGAAAAGGGGCAGCAGAAGTGCAGCTATGCTTGAGAGACTATGGACAATAAACTGCATTCCAAGAGAAACAAAAAAGATTATTGCAAAGAAATCTCGCAGGGGCTTTATCCTGCTTGAGATCTCAAGGTTGTATGGGAAGATTGCCAAGCTAATCCCTCCAAGGAATCCCCCTATTGCAGTTGAAAAGCCCAAAACATAACTGGAGAGAGTAAAGAAAAAACAAACTGAGAGAGACAGCAGAAATACTAGCTCTACAGATCTGGATATCTTTCGCAAAACGTGAGGGAAGAGGTAGCGGCTCAGGATGATAGCAAAGGAGAATAGCCCCACAGCCTTTAAGATAGAGGCTGTTATTATGTCAATTGCAAACCCCGCTCCAGAGCTCATGAACACCGAGAGGAGGACCACCACAATTACATCTTGCATCAACAAAATTCCCAGCATGATTCTTCCGTGGAGGGTCTCCAGCTCATCTCTATCAGCCAGTATCTTTATGACAACCATAGTACTGCTGAAGGACACAACAAAACCCAGAAACATTGAGGAGATCTGGGAGAAGCCCAAGAGGATGGAGGTCAGAAATCCGATAATGAAGGTTATTGAAACCTGAGCCGCCCCTATACCAACGGCGGCAATTCCGATATCCTTAAGGCGAGAGAGATCTAGCTCTATGCCAACTGTGAACAAGAGAAAGGTTATACCCAGCTCAGAAAGTGCCTTCACGAATGCCGGGTCATTTACTATGGGCACACCAAACAAAACCTGCGAACCAATTGGCCCTATAAGTATTCCAGCTAGGATATAGGCAGGTATTAAAGGTTGTTTCAAAGCAGCTGCCAAGAACGCAAATACTGTGGAAACAGCAAGGATGAGGCCCAGATCCGAAAGAAGGGTTATCTCTGGTCCTGGAGCTGTCCCTGTGCTCTCTCCAAGTATCAAGGGCAGAGAGAGCAAAACTGCAAACAACATAAGGAGGGCCTTGTTTCTCATTATCACGGGTTTATTTATGGGAGTTTAAATAAAACTTAAAAAACGCAAGAACCAAAGTGCGGGGGACGCGATTCGAACGCGCGCAGGCCTAAGCCACTAGGTTTCTCATCCCCTGATCCTAAGCCTAGCCCGTTTGACCAGACTCCGGCACCCCCGCATCCCTTGTGTTTTTCTCTGCACAGTGTCGGTTTTTGATCGACCTTTTTGTGAAAAAGGTCGCCA
>JAOZPI010000004.1 GCA_029932835.1 archaeon
AATCTGACAAAGATCGAATCGAGGCCAAGAAAGGACAAAAAGTGGGAGTACCTCTTCCTGATAGATTTTGAGGGCCACTATAAGGATCCAGAAATCCGGCCACTTTTAAGCTTTGTTAGGGATAATACAACATACTATAAGCTCCTTGGGAGCTATCCACAGGGCTAAATAAAATGGCTGGGACGAGGGGAAGAGAGGCATCAAAGATGCACGGACTGGTGAAGCTGGGAATTCGTTCTCCGGGGCATAAACCAAAGGACGCCTATGTGGCACTATGGACAGAGACATACAAAAGGACGAGAGGACCGAAGGATGCAGAAACCCGTGGCCGACTTAAGGGACTGGTTGAGTATTATAAAGACGCTATTAGATTCAACAAGGACAACCCAAAGGACCTTGAAATGCTCAGGAAGTACCTGTCTACCGAGCTCGCAGCGAGGGAGGACACCTTGAAGGGACTAGGCAATCTCCCGCCACTGGCTCAGAAACTTGCACAGAAGAGAAGGGAGGAATTGAAAACGGAGATAGAGGCAATAACCAGAGCGCAAAAACTCATAGAGAGGATCTCCAACAAATAAGGTGGATTTTCTGTTTCCAACCAATCTGGCCGGGCTTTCAGGCTATCTGTTTTTGTTTTTCTCCACCCTCGTACTTTCTGCGAGCCTTTTTTTCCCTATTCCCGTCGTTGTCGTTGTCATAACCGCGTCTCGGGTTTTGGACCCCCTTCTCGTTGGCATAATTGCTGGCCTTGGGTCCTCCATAGGGGAGCTGTCTGGGTATTTCATCGGTCTCGGAGGTGAGAAGCTCTTGAAAAAAGAAGGGAAGGAGGGAAGAAAATACAACAGGTTTCAGCGATTGTTTGACAAATATGGGTTTTGGGCCATAGCTTTGTCCGCCGTTTTTCCCGTCAGCTTCATAGATGTCACCGGGTTGATGGCAGGGGCCGCCCAATACGGCTGGAAGAAATTCCTCTTGGCGACAATCACAGGAAAGATACCGCGCTACCTCATCGTCGCATATGTTGGATCTGGAATTATAAGCCTCTTTATCGGTAGTTAGCCGCCTTCTCCGTCCCCCCGCTTTATCACATATCTGAACTCCCTAGAGCCGCACACCTCGCACTCCTCCACATCCCTCCCATATCTCTTGCCACAGGCCATGCACTCCCTTTCCCACTTAATGCTTCTTTTGATCTCTGGCATAACCACGCCCTCAAACCTAATCCCCATAATCCTGCAGAGATTTTGGATGTCGTAGTCATCGCTCACCACGACAGCCCTCCTTTCATATCCAAGGGCCACGACCGTGAGATCCGTATCTGAGAGCATAGAGCCACTGCCCACTTTGGCCGCCTCCCTCCTTACCCTCTTCACACTCCCCTCACTTGGCTCCACCACCCTGATTGTGCCCTCCTCTATGGCCTCCTCAACCCTAACTCTTGACTCAATATCCCTCACTTCCTCTATGACTCCTGGGGGCACAATAGCCCCCCTCTCTATCTCCCTGCCACGATTATTTATAATTGCCGAAGAATCAAGCACCCTCATCGTCCCCTCACTTTGACAGACTCAATAGCCTTCCGCACCGCGTCTTTGGGAGTGTCTGCGCTCATAACTCCAAATTTTCCATCAGCCAGAAAATCTGCGCTACCCCCGCTCCCCCGTATCACTATAACAACCCTCCTATAATTGAGTGCAAGAGCGATCTCCGACAGCGTTCCATAATTTCCGTCAATCCCTATAACAGCGTCCGATGCAGACGCTACCAGCAGGTTCCTCCCATATCCCATGCTTGTTGGTATTATCACGTCCAAGTACTCATTGGCTTCCGATTTATCCAACGTTGGCAGGATCCCAACTGTGATCCCCCCTTCCTCCTTGCATCCCTTGGCTGCTGCCTGCATGATTCCTCCCCTGCCCCCACATACAAGAACGGCCCCTCTCCTTGCTATCTCTCTCCCCACTTCCTCAGCGATCTTCAGATTCTCTGCTTTTGCGATTTCGCTTCCCAGGACCCCTATGTTAATCTTCATCCTTCAGAATCCTTTGCGTTCTTTCAAATGCCCCCTTCGTGTCCCCAAAGTGTTTTGCAGCGCTTACCATCTCCCCTATAAACCCTCTTTTATCGCCGCGCGAGAGAAGAACCTCCAGCTCTCTTGCTATCTCCATATACTTCTCTCTCGCCTTTTTTGCCTCTATATTGTATATCTGTATCTCGCTGTAGAGGTTTGGGTCCTGCTCTAGTATCCTTCCGATCAAATCTATTATGAGCTGGTACACCGGGGAGGCGAATTTCCTGCTCTCTTCCAGTCTCAAATTCATCTCCCGCATGCAGACCCCGGCGGATATCAGCATAAAGTGTGTCATTCCCTGCACTACTCCCATAACCCTGTCGTGCTCTTCAGGACTTGCTATTGTAATGCGGCCTCCCTCCCTTCTAATGATATCCTCAAACCACCTCTGCCACTTCTTCCCGCGGATTGGACACAAAACAAAGTTCTGCCCCTTCAGAGACTCCACACTTGGTCCAAAGACAGGATGGCATCCAAGCACCTCTACCCCTCCGTCTGTTTCCCTCTCCATCGCTCTGCAGGGGAGCGTTTTTACAGAGGTGAGATCCATGATCATAGATCCCGCCTTTACCGCTGGTGCCACTTCCCGTATTACCTCCACGCTCTTCCTTATCGGAACGCTCACAATCACAACATCAGCCTCAGACGCAGCCTTTTTGTTGTCCTTCTCGTACCTCACTCCCATCTCTCTTCCTGCTCTTTTCCCTCTTTCCTCTCTTGGTCCTGTTATCACTACCTCTGCCCCATGTTTTTTTAGTACTTTGGCAAATAATCTTCCCATAGCTCCATATCCCCCGATTATCGCTACCTTCACCATCACTAATTTTCCTTTTTCAGGGAAAAAAAACGATTTTAATTCTGCCACGTCTAAAATAATCAAAAATGGAAGTAAAGCTCATCGCACATACCCCAGATCCAGACAGGGTCTGCGCGGCAGCGGCGTTCACGAGTTGGAAGAAAAAAACAACAGCTGAGCTCTTCGAGGACCTGTCAGACAAAGAGGCTATGGATTTTTTGAGGATGGTAATAGGGCTGGGTCATGTGTCTGTCACAGAGCACGCCACATTCACATTCAGTATATCTGGGGTCTCTCGCGCTCTCACTCATCAATTAGTAAGGCATCGCATAGCTTCTTACACGCAACAGAGCCAGCGATATGTGAAATTCAGCCCCGAAGAGCTAAGGTATATAACCCCCCCAACTATAAAGGGAAACAAAGAAGCAGAGGAGGAATACACCTCAGTGATGGCTGAGATCTCCAATGCATACCAAAAACTACTGAACCTTGGCATCCCACCCGAGGACGCACGATTTGTTCTCCCAAACGCAGCTGCCACAAATATTGTGGTAACTATGAACGCCCGGGAACTGACTCACTTCTTCAGGCTTCGAACCTGCGAGAGGACACAGTGGGAGCTCAGGGAACTTGCCACAGAAATGCTGAGACAGGTAAAGCGAGTAGCTCCGGTTCTCTTTGAGAATGGTGGCCCGAATTGTATGGTTGGCCCTTGCCCAGAGGGTAAGCTGACCTGCGGAAAGATAGAAGAGGTCAGAAAGAAATTTAGAGAGTTGAAATAGCGCGACTCAGGAGAGCTCCTCCCTCAACTCCTTCACCGCGTCTCCGATTGCCTTTAGTTTTCTGTACGCGAGCTCCTCGCTTGGTAACAACTTTAACCCGCAGTCCGGCTTTGGGTAGACCTGCTCCGGGCTCAGGAACTCTAAGGCTCTTCTTATGTTCTTTTTTATCTCCTCCACACTCTCAACTTCTCTTTTGTGGACATCCACCACCCCAAACCCAAGCTCCTTCGTGAAATCGTACTCTCTCAGTATATCCAGAGTCCTGAAGTCGCTGTTTGCGAACTCTAGGTCGATCAGGTCTATCTTAAAATCTAGGGCATCTGGGAACAATAGACTGAAATCACCATAGCATACGTGCATCGCTGTCTTTGCTTTCAACCCCTTTGTTATTATCTCAAGTGCCTTGGCCTGTAGCTCCATCTCCTCCTTTTGCGGGTGTGTACAGAGCGCTGGTTCATCTATTTGTATATAAGGGCAACCAGCCTTATCCAGGGCCTTTGCCTCTTTTGCCAGCGCCTCCGCAAGGTCAAGCGTCAGGTCCCACCGATCTTCGTGTGCCTCGTAAAACGCCCAGTCTGCCATCGTGTAGGGCCCGGTGAACATTTGCTTTACCTCTGCCCGATTCCCAGCATATTCTGACGCAAATCTCCAATCATCTAGGGTCATCGGCCCCCTGAATTCAACCCTTCCTGTTACGATTGGTTTTCTGTAGTAGTTATTCCCCCAGATCCTCACCCAATCCCCCTCCTTGAAGCCGCCAAGGCGTTGGGCAAAGAAGACCTCCATATCCTCTCTTCTTTGCTCCCCATCAGCAATTATATCTATACCTGCCCTTATTTGGTCATCTATGCAGATCTTTGTTGCTTCTTTTACCACCCTATCGTACTCCTCCTCCCCGATTTTTCCCTCCTTTAGCCTTTTCTCAGCCTCAACGACCTTCGGGGATCGCGGGTGGCTCCCCACCACAGTGGTTGTCAGTATCCTCTTCATTTGCTCTCTCCCATCCTGTTTGCAATAGTGCTCAGAAGGTCTACCTTTTTGAGTGCGTATTCCCTTGGAATAAACTCCATTCCGCAATTGGTTGATATGATAATGTTGTTTGATCCGAGCCCCTCTATTCTCTTTATTACCTCTGCTTCCTCCTCCATTTTAACGTTTCTTGCGTCCACAAGCCCCAACTGTACGTTTTTTAACCCACTCTGAGCCAGCACCTCATAATTATCAAAGGAGACAGCGTCAACCCCAATATAATCTGCCCGAATCTCCGAGAGTTCATCTATGCAGGAGTTGAGATCTCCGAAGTATGTAGCCAGGATGCTCCTTCTTCCCCCCTTTTTACCCTCCACTACAAGCCTTTCTATATCCTCCTTGACGCTGAAGAACAGATCCTTGTCCATATTATACGACAGAGATGGTTCATCTATTTGCACATAATCCGCTTCCACCCCCCTTATCTCATCGCGTAGAGCGCTGGCCATAGCAGCAATCCCTTCGGCCTTGTCCTTATAGTACTTATCCTCTGAGAGGTCGTAGAGGGTATATGGCCCAGGAATCACAACTTTGATCGCCATTCCGGGGTTTACCTCCCTTAGAATTTTCACTTGCTCCCTTATCCAACCCCCCCTGCTTCTAATCTCCCCCCTTATAATAGGCTTCCTATAATACGCGTTATTGTCATAGAATCTTATCAAGCCCCCCATTTCCACTCCGTCAAAGTCTGTTGCAACGGATGCCAAAAAGTCGTCCCATATGAGCTGGCCGTCTGTTATTATATCCAGGCCTGTTTGATCCTCAACGACAGCTCTAACCCCCCTCTTCAGTACCTCTATATCCCCCTCTCTCATCGCATCGTCTACCCTCTTCTGTTTCCCATACCTCTTTATCTGGTACTCTCTCAAAAAATCCGGGCGAGGAAAGCTACCAAACGAGGCACTCAGAATCATTGAGTTTTTAGAATATGTTAAAATAAAAAGGCATTGAAGAACACATACCCGTAAATAACCGCCGCCTAAAAATAGCCCCGCCAGGATTCGAACCTGGGTCGCCGGGTCCAAAGCCCGACATGATTGACCACTACACCACGGGGCTGCTTTTTCACCACTCTTTTTTAAATAGAGTGCTCCCGCCGGGATTTGAACCCGGGTCTTCGGCTCGAAAGGCCGAAATGATTGGCCGCGCTACACCACAGGAGCACGATCTCGCTGGAAGGAATTTAGAGGAAATGAATATAAAAAGATACCCATGTATGTGAAGCAACCCCCTTTTACCCTCTTATTCTCCTGATATCAAGCTTTTTATAGCCTTACTCTCTAAATTCCCGTAGATTTCCCTGAAAATAGGGAACAACGGGCCGAAAGGTCCAGTTCTAAGATGACAACAGTTTATGATGTAGAGGCTAACCTGCTTATAAAAGAGGCTGCCGAGGATCTAAAGAAGAGGATAAAAGCTCCGGAATGGGCACCGTTTGTCAAGACTGGGGTTTCGAAGGAGCGGGTTCCTGATGATCCGGATTGGTGGTATGTTCGTGGGGCATCTATCCTACGGAAGCTGTACCTCAAGGGGCCTATGGGTGTCTCCAGATTGAGATCAGAATACCGAAGCAGGAAAAACCGGGGTGTGAAGCCGGAGAAGTCTTACAAAGCATCTGGCAAGATAATACGCCTTGCTTTGCAACAGCTTGAGGAGCTGGGTTATGTGAAAAAAGCCAAGGGCAGGAACCAGGGAAGAGAGATTACACCAGAGGGGGTAAAATATCTGGACAATATGGCGCACAGGGTAAAAAATGGGCGAGCTGGATGAGATAAGGGCAAGGAAATTGAAGGAATTACAACAACTTCAACTTCAGCAGAATCAGGAGGAGATACAGAGACAGGTCCAACTAGAGCAGGCTATGCGCCAGATAGACGCCATCATAGGCAAGTTCCTGACCCCAGAGGCGCAAAATCGTCTCTCAAATCTCAAGCTTGTGGATCCAGATCTGGTCCAGAAGTTGAAGATCTACCTGGCTCAGCTTTATTCCGCAGGACAAATACAGCACATAAATGATGAGCAACTGAAGGACATCCTCATAAAACTAAAATCTGCGAAGCGAGGGATCAACATAAAGAGAATCTAAGAATGGCTTCAAACAAGACCGAGGAAACAAAAAAAGAGCTTCGAAAGGCTAACAAAGAGGCCAAGCGCGCCCCGGTCTGGGTATTTGCTGCCACAAACCGGAGGGTCAGAAGGTCTCCGAAGAGTGGGAGAAACTGGAGGAGGGATAACATCTACTAATATGGCTAAAGAGAGAGAGGGCGAGAAGGACGGAAATAAGGAAATGAAGCAAAAGAAAGAGGTGGAACTAGAAAAATCAACGGTCGCAGTGCCACAGAAATCTAAGAAAAAAACAGAGCAGAAATCCGATCAGAGGGAGCAAAAGGAGGAACAAAAACAAACAGAGTTATCCTCCCCTGCGGTCTCAGGTGCCAAGGAGGGGGCATCTGCCACTAAAATACCAGACGAGAAAAAGGCCTCCACAAACGAGAAAGGGGCCTCCAAAAGCCAGAAGGAAACGACAGAAAAGAAGGGCGAAGAGAAAAAATCCGAGGTTGTTTCTGAAACTATTTATACCATATCCTTGGCTGCTGCCTACAGAACAAAGCCCTGCTACAAGCGTACAAACAAGGCTATAAAATTTTTACTTTCTTTCCTGAAGAGGCACACAAAGTCTGAGAATGTTCACATTTCCCCGTCTCTAAATTCGTATATCTGGAAGCGGGGGGCACGAAGGCCTCCGCGTCGTCTTCAGATCAAAGCGGTTAAGGATGCAGAAGGCAGGGTAACTGCTGAGCTTCTGTAGTCTAAATAGATCCGGTTTAATCAAATATCCGGTTTAATTATGGCAATGTACCAAACTGAATTTGTAGGGGAGGACTATGTTGGCCTCTTTGGATTTGCAACAGACAAGTACCTCCTTGTTTCCCCTCGCCTCTCAGATAATCATATTGACAATCTCGTCTCTCATCTTTCTGTCCCGGTAGTGAGGAGCTCTGTCTCCGGGTTCTTTTTATCTGGTATCATGTCCTCTGGAAATTCTAATGGCGTCCTCCTCCCCTACCTCGCCCTGGATTCGGAAATATCATCCATAGGAGAGAAGACCCAAGTCTCCATAGTCCCAGACCGCTTCACCGCTCTTGGAAATCTCATAGTTGCAAATGACTATGGTGGCGTCATAAGTGATGTTTTCTCGCAGGAGGCAAAAGCGATAATAGACAAAACCCTAGGAGTTAAGACCGTGCAGATGAGAATTGCTAATTCGAGTGAAGTGGGAGCAGTTTGCCTTTCCACTAACAAGGGATTTGTGGTAACTCCGGATGCTGGAGATGATGAGATAAAAAAGCTCTCAGGTATCTTTGGTGTTGAGGGCGGGAGAGCCACTGCCAATACGGGATCTAAGCTTATTGGTGCCTGTCTAATTGCCAACTCTAGGGGGTTTGTAGCCGGAAGCAGCACAACGCCTCTAGAGCTGGAGTATATCACAGAGGCTTTGGGATTTTTGTAAGGCTTGGTTCCTATAAAACCTGCTGTGGTGGGTGATTAGATTTGCATTAAAAAGTCTGGATAATCAAATCTGCATCAAAAAGTGTGATAAACTTCTTATAAAACAAGGTGCAAAAAATAGCAATGAAATTTGTTTTTTCTGGGTTGGTTCGGATAGGCAAGAACCTTGAGAAGTTTGAGAGAGAGATAGAAGCTGGTAGCGAAGGAGAGGCCAGAGAGAGGCTTTACTCCCTCTTTGGCAGCGAGCACAGGGCAAAGAGGCGGTGGATAAGGATTGATTCTGTCAAGAAGTTGGTCGAGAAGAATGGATAATAAAAAACAGGAGAAAGAGCTTCAGACCCTGCTCCTTCAGATACGCTCCTATCAAAATGTCCTTCAGGAATTGAGCAGGGAGGTTGCCATCATAGAGCGAGCGATCTCAGAGGCTGAGACAGCAGTAAAGGCAGTCTCGCAACTTCCTGATGCTGGGGATCAATCCGAGGCTTTTGTCCCCCTAGGTTCTGGGGTGTACACTAAATCAAAAATAATCGACCCCTCCAAATTTCTTGTCTCCGTCGGCGCTGGGATATCTATAGAGAAAACAACAGAGGAAACCGTGGATTATCTAAAGAAGCGGATTTCCGAAATGGGAAAGGAGAAAAAAAGAATGAGCGATCAGATTCAGAGGGTGATCACAGAGTTGGATTCTATGAACAAGAGGGCAGAGGCCATATACTCAAAACTTCAAAAATAAATGGATGCAAAGTCGGTTATTCGGGAGGTTCTCCCAGATATAATACCAACATCAAAAGAGAAGCGACATGAGGAGGGCATAAGGGATGAGGTCCTCACTATTCTGCGTGCAGTTTCCCACCCGATAGAGCCAAGAGCAGAGCCGCTGCTTGCAGGATCCATTGCAAAGGGCACTGATTTGCGCGGAGACAAAGACTTTGATCTCTTCGTTCTATTCCCGCGCGACATACCGAGGCAAGAAATGGAAGAGAAGGGGCTGCTCATAGGAAGGCGCTTTTTTGAAATCCTCGGATCAAAGCCGGAGCTTGCATACGCGGAGCACCCCTACACAAGGGGAAAGTACAAGAAGTTTACTGTTGAAATAGTCCCTTGCTATAGAATTAAAAAAGGGGAAAGGATTATAAGTGCGGTTGATCGCACCCCCCTCCACACAGAGTTTGTCCTCTCTGCCCTAGAGAAAAAGCCCGCCCTCCGCAATGATATTCGCCTCTTGAAACGGTTTATGAAGGTGGGAAATCTGTATGGAGCCAACGCTGCGGTTGAGGGATTTTCCGGATATCTTTGTGAGCTTCTTGTGATAAAATACGGATCCTTTTTGGATGTCCTCAGAGCCGCCTCCTCTTGGAAAAGGCACGAGTGCCTCTCTCTCAAGAAGCCAAGACGCACCAGCTTGGACCCAACCTCTGCTCCCCTGACCTTCATAGACCCTGTGGATCCAAATAGAAACGCTGCAGCAGCGGTATCAATGGAGAAACTGGCAATGTTTGTCCACCTTTCTAATCTCTTCCTTAGAAATCCTGACAAGTCCTTCTTCTATGAAGCTAAAAAAGTGCCAATGCGGGTTCAGGAGTTCTACAGGAATTTGAGGAAGCGTGGCACAGAGATCATATGCGTCTATTCAAAGGCTCCAAGACTGCTGGAGGACACCCTAGTGCCGCAGATCTCCAAGAGCCTGCGGGCCCTCTCTAGCGAGTGTGAGCGCGCAGGGTTTAGGGTTCTGAAGAAGGCGTACTGGACTGATGGAGAGCACATAGCTTTTCTCTTGGAATTTGAGGTGTGGGAGTTGCCACAGGTGATGAAAAAACAGGGGCCCTTCTTTGATTCAAATCCTGCAGATATAGACGGGTTTTTCTTGGCTAACCGCTCCCGTGCTGTTTCCCCGCCATATATTGAGGGGGATCGATGGGTGATTGACACTATAAGGGAGGTTCGTCATGTTGACGACCTCATAAGGGAATATCTGGCGAATCCACAGGGCTTTGGGAAAAACCTCCGAGGCCTGAAATTTCACACACTGGTCGGGGCGCAACTGAGAAAGATAAAAACGCAGGACTTTTGGGCATTTATGTCCGAGTTCTGGTAATTTCACCCCTGGTCAGCATCCCTGGGGCATTTTTATATGAATACCCTCTAATAAGCAAATAACCCAGGGGTGAATAGTTCTGGATTCTTTCATAGACCCTATATTCAATTGAATCCACTATGGAACAACAAAAAAAGACTGGAACCACTACGGTTGCACTTAAGTGTAAGGATGGCGTTATCCTAGCGACCGACAAAAGAGCCACTATGGGAACTCTCATCTCCAACAAGGAGGCTGAGAAGATATACCAGATAGATGACCGGATCGCGGCTACCATAGCTGGGGGCGTTGGCGACGCACAGAACATAATGCGCCTTATAAGGGCTGAAGCACGACTCTACAAAATGAACCGGGGCGAGCCTATGACGATCAAGGGCGTGGCCACTCTCATATCAAATATTCTCAACGGGAGCAGGTATTACCCATACCTCGTGATGAGCATAATTGCAGGAATCGACTCATCCCCACGGGTATTCTCTGTAGACCCAGTTGGTGGATTAATGGAAGAGAGCTACATCTCTACAGGATCTGGATCTCCAATAGCCTATGGTGTTTTGGAGGAAAGCTTCAAGGAGAACAAGGCGGTGAGGGAAAACCTTCCAATAGCTGTCCGTGCCGTAAAGGTAGCACAGGAGAGGGATTCCGCGTCAGGGAATGGTATAACCTTGGCGACAATAACAAACGAGGGGTTCAAGAGATATAGCGACTCGGAGATAGAAAAAATACGCAAGTCATCATAATTCACCTCCTAATTCTAAGATGCCTACATTGGAGGAGATACAGGAGCAAATACACGAATTCCTGCCCAGGGAGGTTGGTATAACCAACATATCCGCAGAGGGCCCAAAGATAGTCCTGACTACAGATCGTCTGGACGTCTTTGTCGATCACAGCGACATAACAAAGGATCTGGCACATCATATAAAGAAGAGGATAATGGTGAGGCCGACAGCCTCCCAACTCCTAGATCCCGCAGAAGCAGAGGACATGATCAGGAAGATAGTTGGAGCAGACAGTGGAGTGACCAATATCTATTTCAACCCCTACCAAAAGGAGGTGATGATAGAGGCTGCGAAGCTGGGCAATGTAATAGGCATGAATGGGGAGAACATCAGAAAGATCATACGAGCGACTGGGTGGACCCCTGTCCTTGAAAGAGCCACTCCGATAAAGAGCAACATCCTCACCTCCCTGAGGAAAACGCTTTGGGACAAAAAGGTCTGCCGTAGGAGAAAGGAGTTCTTGGAGCGGGTTGGAAGGAAGATATACTCAAAGCCGGACCACTCCTGCGATTGGATACGGATCACTCCCCTAGGGGGAGCCAGTGAAGTTGGGCGATCCTGTTTTGTGGTTCAGACACCGAACAGCAATGTCCTTCTTGATTGTGGCATAAACGTGGCGGCTTCGGAACCGCGCCGCATGTTTCCTGATTTCAGAGCTATGCAGCTTACTATTGACGAACTAGACGCCATCATCCTTTCACACGCCCACTTAGACCACTGTGGTTTTATCCCCTATCTCTATAATCGGGGCTTTGATGGCCCTGTTTACACCACGAAGCCAACCAGAGATATAATGGCTCTTCTCCAGCTGGACGCAATGGAGATATCTGTGAAGGAGGACAGGGAGCTGCCCTACACCAGTGCGGACATAAAGAAGGTCATAGAGCACGTTATACCCCTTGAGTATGAAGAGGTAGCTGACATCACTACAGATATGAGGCTTACGCTCTATAATGCTGGCCATATACTGGGCTCTGCGGTTACTCATCTCCATATTGGCGACAGCCTTTATAACATCCTCTACACAGGCGACATGAAATTCGGAGAGACCCGGCTCTTGAACCCTGCGTCCTATGAGTTTCCACGATTAGAAACCCTCATCATCGAGTCCACGTATGGAGGGCGAAAGAGCATACAACCAAAGAGAAAGGAAGCGGAGGAGCTCCTCATAGGGAGCATAAAGAGAGTGGTGGAGCGGGGGGGGAAGGTTCTGATACCTGTATTTGGGGTTGGGAGAGCCCAAGAGGTCCTAATAACTCTGGATGAATATAAAAACGCACTTCCTGATGTTCCCATATATATTGATGGAATGGTATACGAGGCTACAGCGATCCATACCGCGTATCCCGAATACCTAAAGCGGAGGCTCATGACCATGATACTGCGTGGTGCCAACCCATTTATATCTGAGCGCTTTGTCAAGGTGAACACGAAGGAGAGGATAGATCTAGCGGAGAGCACAGATCCCTGCATAATAGTAACTCCCTCCGGTATGCTTACAGGGGGCCCTTCTGTTGAGTATTTCAAGCGCATGGCAGGAAACGAGAAGGACATGATAATCTTTGTGGGTTATCAGGCCGAGGGATCGCTTGGGAGGAGGGTACAACGGGGCATGAAGGAAGTGGTCATCATGGAGGACAAAAAGCCAAAGAGTATTGAGGTAAAAATAGAGGTGATAACTATTGAGGGGTTCTCTGGACACGCTGATAGGAGACAACTACTTGGGTACGTAAAGAGGCTTTCTCCAAAGCCGGACAGGATACTATGTGTTCACGGGGAGGCGAAAAAGTGTCAAGATTTGGCACGGGGGTTAAATCGAATTTTCCATGTTGAGACAAGGGCCCCGCAGAATCTTGATTCCATACGCAGTCTCTAATTCCTTGCCCAAGTGCTTCCCAGAATCTACAAACTTTTTTTCCAGACAACACTAAAATAAACTATGGAACTGGATCCGTGGAAAATAAGCGACATCTCAAATTATGAGCAGTTGTTCAACTTCGGAATGCGCTCGTTCTCTCCCTTTCACTCCCATTACTCAGATAATAGATACATGAGGAGGGGGATAATCTTTGGTCACAGGGATTTTGAGAAGATAGACAGAGCCATCTCCAGAAAAGAACCGTTCATTATGATGACAGGTCTTATGCCCTCTGGAAGGTTTCACTTTGGCCACAAAATGGTGGCTGATGAGATCGTCTGGTTTCAGGGGAAGGGGGCCAGAGTATATATAGCTATTGCAGATATAGAGTCCTACCTCATGCGTGGTGTTCCCCTTGATATTGCAAAGAAGATCGCCTTGGAGGAATACATAGCCAATTATATCGCGTTGGGCCTTGATCCAGAGAGATCGCACTTCTGGTTTCAAAGCTCTTATAGGCCAGAATACTACCGCCTCTCTGATATGGCTGCTCAGGAAATAACACTCAATGAGCTCCGAGCAATATACGGGGATCTAACCCCAAGTAAGATAATATCAGTCCTGAAGCAGGTTTCCGATATTCTTCATGCACAGCTTCCAGAGCTGGAGGGAAAGCTCCCTACTGTGGTTCCAGTCGGTGCAGACCAAGACCCGCATATAAGATTAACTCGGGATATAGCATCTCGCCTCTCCCGCACATACGACTTTGAGCTTCCTTCCGCCACCTTCCACCGCTTTATGGAGGGACTGCAGGGTGGGAAAATGTCCTCCTCAGACCAAAAGAGTTACATTGCTCTTACCGAGAGCCCAGAAAGTGCCAAGAAGAAGGTGATGTCCGCAAAGACAGGAGGGAGGGAAACCGCAGATGAGCAGAGGAGACTGGGGGGCGTGCCGGAGCAGTGTGTTGTGTATAAACTCTACTATTATCACCTGGTTGATGATGATAGGGAGATGGAACGAATCTACAACGAGTGCAAAACAGGGGCTATCCTCTGTGGCGAGTGCAAGAGGAGGTGTGCCTCCATGCTTGAAGACTTTCTACAGAATCATCAGGAAAAGATGAGAGCAGCGAGAGATACCGCAAAACAAGTTATCTCAGAACAGCGGTCGGAATTTGGAGGTGAAAAATGAGAATAGTATTTGCACTTGGGGGGTCTGTTGTCTGCCCCAATGACATAGACGAAGAGTACATCTCCCGCTTTTCGCAGTTTGCCCTATCCATTGCGCGCAAGAACACAATTGGCATCGTGGTGGGCGGAGGAAAAAGAGCACGGGATGCGATAAAGAGGGCTCGCCTGCAGGGTTCCAATGAGGTTGAGTGTGATTATGCCGGAATTGAGGCCTCTCGTGAGAATGCACGGCGTCTTGCAGAGGCTATGGGGATAGAAGAGCCGATACCAGAAACCCTGCGGGAGGCGAAGCAAGTGTTGGAGACAGAGGGGATTGTGATAATGGGGGGGACAGAGCCTGGGCACTCCACAGACACTGTAGCGATTCTGCTTGGGGAGTACATAAACGCTGATATGGTGCTGAAAGTGAGCGATGTGGATGGGGTTTATGATAAGGATCCACAGAAATTTGGGGATGCAAAGAGATATGACGTGCTCCCTCTCTCCAAACTGGAGAAGATATCCCTCTCCCTTTCCCAAAGAGCGGGGAAGTACGAACTCCTTGATGTGATGGCAATAAAGATCCTTCGCCGTTCGTCTATAAAACTCATCGTATTAAATGGTCATGATCTGGATAACCTAAGGCATGCTATTGAGGGGAAACCCTTTATAGGAACAACAATCCAATCACCATGAGCCGCTTTTCCGAGAGGGTTTACGCAGTTGTTTCAAGAATTCCAAAGGGAAGGACGATGACGTACAAAGAGGTAGCAGAGGCCGCTGGGTCTCCCAAGGCATGGAGGGCTGTTGGGAACATCCTCAACAAAAACCGTGATTTTGAGAAAATCCCCTGTCATCGCGTTATAAGGAGCGATGGATCTGTTGGTAACTATGTCCTCGGGGAGGTGGAAAAAAAGAGAAAGCTCCGCATGGAGGGAGCTCTTTGATTTCTCGATCTCACCTCTTCACTATCCTGTCCATAATCACCCTCTGGTTCTGCTCCCTTGTTGCTGCATCCGGCGGTCCCGAACGCTCCCTGTAGACAGTAAGTCCTATTATCTCTTCTTTCGTTGTTGGGAGTGTGCTTTTCATGGCAATCCCCCTTCTTTCTAATTCGCCTATAACCCTTTTCATCTTCCTTCTGTCCTTCATCCCTACATACTCGCTTGCCTCCTTTACACTGACTTCATTCTCTGGATGCGTGTGCAATAACGCCATAAGGCGCGCGGCAGGTCCGCTTAGGCCCTGCTTTTTATAAACTTTATAAATAGCCCTTCTCCTTGGGGCATTATTCTCCAGCACCTTTCGCTGTTCTGGCTTCGTAAACACCCTCCCTATCCTTCCTTCGCTCCTTCCGTAGGGTGTTAGTCCTCTAATTGCTCCTCTGAGCCCTTCTATTTTCCCCCTTGGGTTTTCCCTTCTCTTCATTCTGTCATAATTATCCATGCAAAACCATAAAAATATTATTTTTATACCCACACAGCAAAAATAAACCACACATTGCGATGAATGGAGCGGAGGCGTTAATACGCGGAATGGAGAAGGAGGGAGTTGAGCACATCTTTGGTATCCTTGGCGGTGCCATAATGGATGTCTATGATGTTTTGTTCGACAACTCCACTATAAAGCATCTTACATGCAGACATGAACAGGTTGCAGTCTTTGCTGCGAGCGGATACGCCCGGGCCTCTGGAAGGATCGGCACGTGCATGGCAACCTCAGGACCGGGGGCGTGCAACCTTGTCACCGGGCTCACCGACGCCTACATGGACTCAGTGCCGGTTGTAGCAGTCACTGGGCAGGTTCCTACAACAGCTATAGGAGGCGATGCGTTTCAGGAGGCTGATGTTGTCGGTATAACCATGCCAATAACAAAGTATAATTATCTCCTTGAAAGGCCAGAAGACGTTCCCCTGACTGTAAAGGGAGCGTATTATCTTGCTGGCACCGGAAGACCAGGGCCTGTCCTTATAGATTTTCCAAAGGACATCCAGCAGGCTTCCATAAAAAACTATAAAACTCCCAAAACCGTGCATTTTGGCGGATACAACCCGGTTCTGGATCCGCATCCGCGACAAATAGCTCTTGCAGTGAAGGCGCTGATGAATGCCGAAAGACCACTCATACTATCCGGAGGGGGCGTTATAATATCAAACGCATCTACAGAGCTACTAAAACTCGCCGAACTACTTGGTATTCACATTACAACCACTTCTCTGGGCAAGGGTGCAGTGCCGGAGGATCACCCCCTCGCTCTCGGGATGGTTGGCATGCATGGAAAGAGGTGGTCCAACAACGCAGTTCAGGAGGCAGACGTGCTCTTTGCTATAGGAACCAGATTTAGCGACAGAATCACTGGCAATCCAAAATACTTTGCCCCCAAGGCAAAGATAATACATGCGGACATAGACCCAAGCGAGATTGGAAAGAACGTTGAGGTGGATATTCCAATTGTGGGGGATGCCAAAAGAGTCCTCTCAGCAATGCTACAGGTTGCCAAGAAGGCTTCAAAAAAGGAGATGTCAAGGAGAGAGAAGAGGACAGAATGGGGCAAGAGAATAGAAAAATGGAAAAGGGAGTTTGCCCGTGATATAAACTACGATGCTGTCCCTATAAAACCGCAGTTAATAGTGCGAGAGGTGCAGAAGATAATAGACGCAGACCCGAAAAACACGATAATTGCCACCGAGGTCGGGAGGAACCAGCTGTGGTGCATGCACTACATGAATATACGGAATCCAAGAAATTGGCTCACCTCTGGTGGCCTTGGAACTATGGGAGCTGGGTTTCCAATGGCAATAGGGGCGCAGGTCGCCAGACCAGAGGCGCGTGTCCTGAATATGGCAGGCGATGGCAGCTTCCAGATGACGATGCAGGATTTAGCCACGTGTATGACCTACGGCATCCCTGTTGTAAACATAATCTTCAACGACTCCTCTCTTGGAAACGTCCGAATGTGGCAGGCCCTCTTTTATGACAAGAGGTATTCGGAGACTGACCTAAAGAACAACCCCGATTTCGAGAAATTGGCTGATGCCTATGGGGCATGGGCAAAAAGGGTTGAGAGGCCGGGAGAAGTGGGAGAGGCGATCCACGAGGCCCTAAAGTCAGGCAAGCCTGCGATTGTTGACATAGCTGTTGATAAGGACGAGACCGTTTACCCGATGGTCCCCCCAGGGGGGGTTCTGCACGAAATGCTGGACGAATGATGATGGAGGAATATACACCAACAGGGGAATCACACAATGGGTGAGAAGATACATATCTTGGTGGCTCTGGTAGAGAATAAGCCAGGAGTTATGCAGAGGATATCTGGGATGTTCTCCAGGCGCGGATTTAACATTGATAGCCTGAGTGTCGGTACGACCGAAGATCCTCACCACTCGCGCATGACAATAACTGTGCGGGGCGACAACCGCGTATTGGAGCAGGTTGTCAAGCAGATGAACAAACTGATACCTGTTATTAAGGTTCGGGATCTGAGCGAAAAAACATCTGTCTCTCGGGAATTGTGCCTGATAAAAGTAAGCACCTCAAAGCAGGACTCCAGGGCGGAGATAGCGCAGTATGTGGACATCTTCCGCGGAAACATAATTGATGTTTCTCTGGATTCAATGATCGTGGAAATAACCGGGGATACAGACAAAATAAACGCATTTATAAAACTCATGCAGCCCTATGGCATAAAAGAGGTTTCAAGGACTGGCATAACTGCTATGCATCGGGGTCACAAATCTGTCAAGGATCAGAAGAAATAGCCTCCTCTCGGCTTCTCGTGTGCTTAGGCTATATCTCATCAGCGTAGAATGCGTTTATAGCGGCTACCACATCGTTATACTCAAATATCCTGTTTTTTATTAGGTTTTCCAGAACAGCCCTCCTTTTCTTGAGCTCCTCCATCACTTCCTTCTTGCTGATCTTGGTCCTTTCTGCTAGTTTGTCCAAATAAGCGCTAATGGTGCTTTCCCCCCCCTTCACAGCCTTATCCTCTTGGGGATCCCACTCATATATCGTGCCGAGTAGTATCGTATCCCCCTCGTGCCCCCCAACATTAACGACCTCGCTAACACGCCTCATCGGCTTCCCCCTGTTGAATATGTTCATTATCACAATCAAATCCAGATTTGAGACAACCCTGCTTGGAACGTTCATCGGAGGACTCTCTAGCCTGTAGATGACCTCCCTCGCAGAGCTGGAATGAAGGGTGCCCATACCCTTTCTCCCCACGTTCATGGCATTGAACAGAGCTATTGCCTCAGATCCCCGTATCTCCCCCACGATAATGCGAGTCGGACGCATTCTTAGAGTGTTCCTAACAAGACTCTCCATGTCGTGCTCTTTGTCTGTAGCCAATGGTATCCAGTTCTCTCTCCCGCTTAGCTGCAGTTCGGGGGTTTCTTCAATTGTGATGATCCTCTCCTCTGGCGGCGTGAGCATAGCAAGGGCATTCAAGAGTGTGGTTTTTCCAGACCCTATCATACCCGCTATTACGATATTTGCAGGGCTCATTCGCATCCCGTCGACGCTCATCCACAGCAGCGATGCAAGGTCCAGGTCAAGGGTGCCGTTCTCTATCAACTGCGTTATAGTGAGGAAATACCTCTTTTGTTTCCTGATGGTTATGGCAGGCCCGTGGAGAGAGATAGGGTCTGTCGTTATGTTAATCCTGCTCCCGTCAATGGCAGACATGTCTATGATGGGCGCTATCTCCCTTCCATGAACCCAGCACAGCTTGTTTATAATTCTGAAGAGCTCGTCCTTGTCCTCAAATACCACATTTGTGCTGCACATTCCATATCTCCTGTGGAACACAAACACAGGGGAATTGACTCCATTCACCATAACCTCCTCCAATTCCGGGTCGCTCATCAACCTGCTCAGCTTTCCATAACCCATCGCCCTGTTTATAATCTCGTCTACTAGCGCATCTCTGCCCTTGGTCTCTGGTATCTTTATCTTCAGATACTCATGAAGGACCTTCTGCCTGAGTTCGATATCAGGCTCCTTTCTAACGCTCTGTAGCTCGGCCTGACTGAACAGCTTTTCGCTCTTCTCCAGAATTTTTTTCTCCTCCCCTCTAACCTGCACCTCCTTTATCAAATACTTTGGTATCCCCCCCTTATCCCTCACAATACTCCTGTTTTCGTCCTCTTCCAGCACTTCCATCCTATTTTTATCCAGCCTGAATAAAATCTATGATAGCCTTAATAAAAATGGACACCATAAGCACAAAAGAGATGCGAATTCTAGATAAAAATGCCCAGTGGTTCGGCGTTCCGGCTTCCGAGCTTATGGAGAACGCCGGAAGAGCAGTAGCCGAGGAGGCTAACAAGCTGGGAGATTCCTTTTTGGTTATCTGTGGTCGCGGAAATAACGGGGGGGACGGGTTTGCAACATCGCGATACCTAAAATCAAAGCCTGCGATTTTCTACACTGGTGATCCAAAATCCACAGAGGCTTATGAGAACTTTATAAAAGCCCGAAATTATAAGCCAATAAAGATAACCAGAAAGACCCTTCCTGCTCTGGCAGAGGCGCTAAAAAAATACGACGTCGTCATAGACGCGCTCTTTGGGACCGGGATAAGCGGGCATATTCGAGAGCCAATACGAAGCGTGATAAAAATGATCAACGACTCCTCCTGTAGGGTTCTCTCAATAGACGTCCCAAGCGGTGTGGACCCTGATACAGGAGAGGCCCACGATATAGCTGTGAAACCCCACCTCACAGTCTCTCTGCATATGGCGAAGAGAGGAGTCTTAAGGGCCAAGGGCAGGGTTGTTGTGAGAGATATTGGAATACCCAAGGAGGCGAGTACACATGTTGGTTGGGGGGACTTCTTTTATTTGTGTCCCAAAAGGCCGAGAGACGCACACAAGGGATCTGCTGGCAGGGTCCTCGTAGTCGGAGGTTCCAGGAACTACACCGGAGCTCCACTCTTCTCTGCCTTGGCCTCATTAAGGGCAGGATGTGACCTATCCTATGTGGCAGCACCTCAGGTTCCAGCAGGCCGCATATCCACGATAGCCCCAGACCTCATTGTTTACCCCCTCTCCTCATCGGAATTCCTGGGGGAGAAGAGGGAAGACCTAAAGATAATCCGCTCCATAAGGGCTGATGTTCTGTGCATCGGGAACGGCCTTGGCGATAGGAAGGAGACCCTACAGACTGTTGCGGGGATTATCACCTCTTTCAGCGGGCCAATTGTTGTTGATGGCGATGCCCTAAAGGCAGCTAAGGGTGTCCTAACCGAGCTTGGTCCAAACGTCGTCCTGACTCCCCACGCAACTGAGTTCAGGAGGTTGTTCAAACTCAAGGCAGGCGAGAAGAACCTCAAAAAGATAGCCTCCACCTACAAATTTACAGTACTTCTTAAGGGGGAAGTGGACATGATAGCCCAGAGAGGCAGGATAAAATATAACACTTCAGGGACTCCCTACATGAGCAAGGGGGGAACAGGCGACATCCTTGCAGGCATCACCGCAGGGCTCATGGCACAGGGGCTTG
>JAOZPI010000051.1 GCA_029932835.1 archaeon
ATCCCCTGGATACTAGCACCAAGGTATAGTCTTTCCATATACACGCACAGGTTTATAGAGCTCTCCAGAGATGCAGACGTGATACACGCCCACACCCCGTACCCCATGTTCTACTACGCCATCCACGCGTCAAAGTCCCTGCACCTCCCACTAGTCAGCACGTTCCATACAGACCCAGCGGCTATCTTTGGTTCGATTCTACCTTCTGGATCAATCCTTGGTCGTATGGCATCCAAAGCTATATGGCGTTATCTCGTCTGGCTCTATAACAAAAGCGAGGTAGTGATCGCAGTATCAAAGTGGATAAGGGATGAATTGATTGCAAGAGGATTGGAGCGAAAGGTTGTCGTAATACCAAACGGTGTTGACACAAGGAGGTTTTCTGGCGGAGTACCATCTCGCCAATTTAGGGAGGAGTATAAGATTCCGGAAGATAAGCCGATGGTATTATTTATGGGGAGGTTGGAGCATAAGAAGGATCCAGAAACCTTCCTTCGTGCTGCTCTTAGATCCAGGTCTGACGCTGTCTTTGTTGTAGCTGGGAGTGGAACACTCCAAGACAAACTACGACAACTTGCAGGGGGAGACAAACGAGTAGTGTTTACAGGATTTATCCCAGACGAGCTTGTTCCTCAGGCATTTGCCGCTGCCGATGTGTACGTCCTCACCTCTGAGATGGAAACTCAGGGAATTGTCTTGCTAGAGGCACTAGCCTCCGAAACTGCGTGTATCTCAACAGATGTTGGAATGGCGAGGGAGGTAATAGAACCAGAATACATAATAAAGCAGGGGGATGTGGTGGGACTCTCCAGAAGGATAGACTATCTGTTAGAGAATGAAAAGAAGAGGAAAGAGCGTGCAAAGAGGGGAAGAAAGCTGGTGGAAGGCAGATATTCCATTAATTATATGATAAAGAGCCTGTCTTCTCTTTACCAAGAGGTTATAGAAGGAAGTGGGGTCGCTGGGATTTGAACCCAGGTCAGCAGGTATCTCCGATATCATGAAGTCTATGTACCTGCGTATCATCATCGCGGATCAAAATCCACTCTGTGCTCCAAAGCCTGCCTCTGGAGCCTGCGAGGATGCCAAACTACCCTACGACCCCGTTGCCTTATTATAGCAAGGGGAAATAAAAAAGAGGGGAAGTAAGACTTCTATTTCTTTAATACCCCTCTTCCTATTTTTTCAATTTCTTTTTGTAAAATATACATGGAGAGGAAAAAAGAGGCCCTACAATTGGTCATACTGCTCATTCTTTCTCTCTTTCTGCTGTCATCCGGGATTGATAATTATATCGTAATGCTGGTGGTGATTTCGTTCATAGTTCCCTTGGAGATTCTCTGGGGGGAAGGCCTCAAGAACATGGGGATATCCAGGGAGGGAATCGTGGATGCGATAAGGGTGCAAATTCCATTCACAGTTCTCGGAACGTTGTTCCTTTTCTTGGTGTTTTTGATCCGTGGGAGTGCATCTGGGGAGCTTAGCAGTGGGTATCTTTTATATTGGCTTCTTTCAGTTCCAATGCAAGAGTTCATTTTCCGCGGCTATGTGCAGGGGGTTCTGCGATACTTTTTTTCGAGGGTGTGGGTCGCCTCCCTGGCTGCGGTGCTCTTCTCTGCGTCTCATATCTTCGCAGATCCCCACTATCGGGCAGTCTTGATACCAAGTACCCTAGTGGCAGGATTTGCATGGGGGTTTGCATACGAACACAAGAAGAACCTCATTGGTCCCATAATCAGCCACGCAGTGCTCGGAACTCTCATATTTCTTATATTCTAATTGGGGGGCTAAGAGAAGAGGAGTGGGCTCGGCCGGATTCGAACCGGCGATCTCCGCCACTTTGACAGGGGTCGTCAAGGCGACGTCATAACCAACTAGACCACGAGCCCAGACACCATATTTGCCAATCCAAGAATAAAAAGTTGCGGGACTCAGACGCCAGTGGGGAGCATATTGGAAGCAAGCATACGAGAGACCTCAAATACAACAGTAGCTATGAGAGCCATAGAGAGAGAATAGAAGATGATGCCCTTCCAGATCCGAGCCCCTCGAACAAACGCCAGCATAATTCCGGATATGAAGCATTCGATCATTGTGTAGATCCAAAGCAGATTTATAGTAATACCACCGAGGGAGAGGTCTAGAGGACTTGCAGCTGTTCCATGGCCTCCCTTGGTTATATTAACGATTACGGAGCCTATCTGGGATACAAACCCAAATATTATTGGAGCTACTATCGCTCCTGCAGCAAATATGAAGATTACATACATTAGTGTCTTGCTCACGCGCTCCCTCTGAAGCCGTGCCATTTCCCTGGCATCTCCTGCCACAGCCTCTAGTATCTCAGCCAACTCTCCGCCCGCTCTCCGACCATCAACAACAATCTTGAACACTCTCTTGAGAAGTGGCACATCAACCCTGGAGATCAGATTCTCAAGAGATTCCTCAAAACTGAATCCTCCCTCCATATCATTCAGGGCAATCTTTAATTCATCTATTAATGGCCCTTTTTGTATCTTTGTAAGGTCTAGAAGAGCCTGTTCTATTGTGGCTCCCGCTCTCAGAGAAGTGGCTAGTTCTTCAAATACGTCTGGGACAGCCTCCTCTATCTTGATATCTCTTCTCTCCTTCATTATAATTGGGAGTCCTATTATCAGGGTTGGGAGGGTTATTACTACTACTATGGACACCCCAGGACGGGACGGGAGAAGGATGAGCAGGGAGAGAGACAAAAACACAGCAATAGCTATAGAGAGGACTATCCAGACAAGAGGAGAGAGCCCTATTCTCGCACCTTTTAGATACCTCCCATAGCCTCCCTTGTCTTTTTTTTCTTCCATATCAGACCTTTGGCTCTAGTAATTTAACAACGTACGTTATAACAATCATGACCATTGGGAACACCAAGAGGAGCATAAGGCCCAACATGAAGGTATTCATGCCGCCCCCCAAAGCTACCGTCCCCTGCATTTGTATGGTACCCACAAGGCTAAAGACTGCAATTACTACTGGACCAACGATGCCAGCCACTATATAGACTATAGCGAATGCGTTTAGCTTTTCCACAAAGTCTGATATCTTCATACGCATCTCAAAGGTAAGGTCTTCTGCTATTTGGTTTATTATCTTTGCCACATCTCCCCCCATTTCCAACGCTCTCCTTATGTGTATTGTGACCCGCATAAAGGCCTTTGATCCAGTCCTTCGTGCGGCATCATCTAGGGCATCTGATAGATTTTTTCCAGACTTTACGTCCCACACAACCCTGTCAAGCTCCTTGGAAAGAGCACCATAATCTGCCCTAGAGACAGAGATTAGAGAGTCGAATATGCTTATCCCAGCAGTGAGGAGGGCTGACATGTGTCTCAGTGCAAACGGAAGCTGCCGGTCTATTTCTCTTGCACCACCGCTTACCTGCATGGAGGGCCAGTTTATGGCAAATAGTGAGAAAAGGAGGAGGAGGGAAACAAAGGATATGGCAAAGAGAACTATGTTCATAGTGAGGAGGAATAGAACAAAGGAGAGGAGAAGCGAGAAGACAAAGGATATGGCAGAGGAAAAGCTGGCGTACTCCTTTTGGTAGAGAGGTATACCACTTGTCTCTAGGTCAAATTCAAGAGAAGACTTGCTTACAGTAAGCAGCATCTTAGACAGCAAGTTTAGGGGGGGATAAGAACCGAGGGGATAAATCCGATACAAACCGGGTATTTCCTTTCCCATTAGCTCTCTTTCTGTGATCTCCGGTTTTTTTCCCTCAACCACCTCTTCTATCTTTCCGAGTCTCCCCTTGGCTCCAGCGGTTTCCTTCTCACCGGACTCTGAAACGCTGCTCTTTAGCAGTTTGGCCACATCATCAATGCTCTGTGCCCTCTTTTTTACATCAGTGTCGGGCTCTTCTATCTTTTTCTCCCACTCCTTCTCAATCTCCTCTGGACTTGGAAGGGCCTCTTCTTTTACAGGAATTTCCTGTTGCTTGGTATCGTCCTTTCCTGTAACCACCTTGTCGCCAGTTTCTCCCTTGCTTTCCTGCCCCTTATCCACGCCTCCCCCTTTGGGAGAGGATCCTCCCCCCTTTGATGAGGCTATCTTCCCCAAACCTTCTTCCCAAGTGGAGAGGTCCTTCAAATCCTTGGTTTTCTTTTTAGCCATTCTTGGCCCTAGTCTCATAGTATTTATGCACAAATATTGAAAAGGGCTTTAACCCGCTTATCTTTCTCTTTGCAGCCTCCCTTAGGAGCTCTTCTCTGAGTTGCAGCTCATTATCTATTTCCTTCATAGACAAACCAGAGAATTTCTGTATCTTCCTCTTTAGGCCGATGTTGGAATCCACCAATTCTATCTTATCCCTCTCCGGGTTCCATTGATATAAGAGGTGCAAGTCGGGTTTCTCCGTCCCTGTGACCTCCGCAATCTCGGTCACCCTTCGCACAAGCCCTCTCTTCGGAGCTGTGATCCTGTTTAGAACCACAACCAGGTTGAGAGCTGTTGCCATCTGTTCTGGAACATTCATTGGCGGGGATGTCAGCCTTACCAGAGTTTCTTGGGAAGAATTTGCATGGATCGTTCCCATAGATCCCTGGTGCCCGGTGTTCATAGCAGTAAACAGTGTGAACGCCTCCTTATGACGAACCTCCCCAACGATAATCCGGTCAGGTCTCATTCTCAGGGAATTTTTGAGCAGGACATCCATCGTTATCTCCCCTGTTCCCTCAATTCCAGGGGGTTTGGTTTCCATTCTGATCCAGTGCTTTAGAGGTAGTTTCAACTCTGCTGTGTCCTCTATTGTCAGAACCCGCTCCGTGGGTCTTATAAACATGGAGATGCAGTTGAGAAAGGTTGTTTTCCCAGATGATGTTCCTCCTGAGATAAGGATATTGGATGGGTATGCCTGCAGGCCCTCTGTGGATAACCACAAGAAGGCTGCGACCTCGGGACTAACAGTCCCAAAGTTTATCATATCGATCATTGTGTATGGGTTTTCTCTAAACTTCCGTATGGTCAGGCTAGGGCCGTCCACAGAGGCAGGTGGGAGTGTGGCGTTTACTCTATCACCAGATGGCAATCTGGCATCAAGCAATGGTTCATTTGTGTCTATCCTCCTTGCCACATCACGAGCTATCCTCTCTATAATGTTCAAAATATACGCATCTGTGCTGATTTTGATGTTTGTCATTAACATCCCGTGCTTTCTGTGGAAGACATAAACGTCCCTATTTGGCGGCACTACCATAATCTCTTCCAGCTCCTCATCATCTAAGAGGTAATCCAAAAGCCCATAACCCCCCATCTCTCTAGAAACAATATCTGCATAGGCCTGCATTTTTGACTCAGAGGTTTTCAGGGAGGAAGTGTTCTTTATGATGTCATAAACCCTCTCTCTGAGTTTCTCCTTTCTTAGTTTGGCATTTGGGCTCTCCTTCCTTATATCTATAACCCTGGTGGCAATTTTTTGGATTGACTGTATAATGGAATGATCAGCAGGGGTTAGGTTTGGCAACTTGACTCTGTAGAGGAGGAGGTCAGCATCAATATCCACAATCTCCACATTGTTATAGCTGTCTATTACCTTCTCCTTCTTTGACTTTTCCTCAGAAAGGAGCGCCAGGAGGGAATCGCGCTCTTTGTCCCCCTGGTTCCTGTCCCCTGGCTCTTCTTTTGGAGAGCCTTTTTTTGTAGACAGGAGACTCTTCAGGTCTAGTTCGGGCATTTTGGCTTAGCAAAGTTACTGCTGAGGAGATTACAGAAGGATTAATAAAAATCCACAAGAGAGCCCGTTATTTTAGGATTTCCAAAAGCTTTTTGGCTAATTCCTCCCCCACTCTTTCCTGTGCGTCTCTTGTTTGGGCCCCAAGATGGCAAGTGAAAAGTGTGTTCTCTAATTTAAGGAGAGGGGAGCCGACTGGCGGTTCTTTCGCAAAGACGTCAAGGGCAGCTCCTCGTATCTTCCCCTCCTTGAGGACGTCATAGAGAGCAGCCTCGTCCACAATTCCACCCCTCGCAATGTTTATGATTATCGCATCCCTCTTCATCATACCCAGCTCTTTTGCCCCA
>JAOZPI010000005.1 GCA_029932835.1 archaeon
GAGTATCTTGATGGATGGCTAAGAAGCGAAAATATACGAATCAGGGAGGGAAGGATAAGGTTTGAGAGGAGAGCAGAAGCGAAATTTGAGAGCGATTCCCTTTTGTGCAGATTTCCGGAGATCAAAAAGAGATACCCTGGATTTGAGGTAGTAGTTGAGGGGGGGGAGATATATAAGGGAGGTGTAATAGGTGTTGTCGGGCCAAACGCCACAGGAAAAACCACGATGATGCGGATATTAGTAGGGGAAGAGGAGAACGATGGGGAAAGGGTGGACCTTGGGTTGAAGATATCATATAAACCACAATATATAAGAGCTGTAGATAAGACGGTGAGGGAGATCCTCAGTGGGGTTACATCAGAGCTATACAAGAGCGCGTACAAGACGAACATGCTCTCTCCGTTGGGCTTGGAGGGATTGCTAGACCGCAACACTAGGGAACTCAGTGGCGGGGAGCTGCAGAGAGTCGCGATTGCTGAATGCTTGTCACGGGACGCTGATATATATTTTCTGGACGAACCGTCTGCGTATTTGGATGTAGAGGAACGCCTCGTGGTATCAAAGATCATAAGGAGGAAGATGGAAAATGAGAAAAAGGCTGCGATAGTAATAGACCACGATATAGGTTTCATAGATTATGTCTCTGACATGATTATGGTGTTCTCTGGCGAGCCTAGTGTAATGGGAAGGGGAAGCAGGCCCAAACAATTCAAAGTAGGGATGAACGAATTTCTCCAGCATATAGGAATGACGCTTCGAAGAGACGAAGAGAGTGGTAGGCTCCGAGTGAATAAACCAGAGTCTCAAAAGGATAAAGAGCAGAGGGCAAAGGGAGAGTATTACAGATAAGGGGGAAACTTAAAGGAGTAGTGGACAGAGGAGGAGAACAACCACGCCCTTAATTACGCCTTTTTTTCCATGTACCCGCACCTTCCACAGGCCCATCGATCTCCATGATCAGCCATGAAGACCCCAGGGCCGCACTTGGGGCATATCTTGTTCTTTGTCTTGAGTGTGTCTCCCTCAAGAGAATATGCTCTCCATTTCTTTTGGGTCTTCTTCTCTTTTTCTTCAGCCATTTTATTCTGATTATTGGTCTGTCGGTGCTTTCTGTTCTGCAGATGCGCTGGATGCTCCCTGCTCCCCTGTTTCCTCCTTTTTTGCCCCCTTCTCTTGTGCCTCTAGCGGCTCTTGCGATGGTACTTCTTCCACCTCACCTTCCTTACTCGCCGGCTTTTCTTCCCCTAGTGCAGACTCTGGAGGCTCAGTCTTTTCCTCTGACTTCTTTGCCTTTCTCTCATCCCGCGTAATTTTATATTGTGCATCTATGTCAGTTAGTGTCTTCTTATCCTTGTAGATCCTCGCGTAGATTGTAGACTGCTCCTTTCCTGCCTCTTGGTGTATCTTGTGGACCACTATAAGGGAGGTGTCCACTCCAAGGGCTTGTGATATGGCTTTTCGTGCTTCCTCTCTCTTTGGGGTAGGAGAAGTCTGAACCCTGAGGATAATTTCTCGTCTTCTCAACAACGGATTTTCCTTTTCTTCCAAGACCTCAACCTTCATTTTCTATCTTCAAGAGTACTTTATGAAACCGAGCCTTTATTTTTTTATCGACATCTATTAAAATGGCTCCCTCGTCAGGCATACCGTAAACAACCCTCGTTCCGTCATCAGAATTTAGGACCACAGGGAGGGTGAGGAGGTCTTCTTCACCGTTTACAAGGAGGGAGGCTCTTCGCTCTCTAAGAAGCCCTGAGACAGTATCCCAGGCCTCTTTTGTTATCCTGCCGGCGGGATTGGTGATTTGGATAGGGGGGGAATACGACTCCAAGAGGCGCACGCGCTCTGCATCAGCAGGCAGTCGCTTGGTTTTTTTGTCCCATATTATAAGAGAGGGGTTGAGACCGTGGGTGATTAGAGAGTAAGAAACGTAGTCCCCTATTGAGACCACATGATGTTTCTCCCTCCTCAGAAGAGAGGCTATCTCAGAGCACTCCATCAATGTCCCAAAGGGCGCCCTGAAATCTTTCCTAAGTGCTTCCGGAATTAGGAGGTCTTTTGATATTGTGATCATACCTTGAGGGCGTATATTCCCTTCAGATTAATACCCATTTCCTTCCCTATCTTTGATTTTTCTGGGTCTATTACAGCGACCTTGCCACTCCAGTCTCTCGTCAGAGCTACCCCACAATTCGGACATTTCTCTCCTTCGGTATAGATTCTTCCGCACTTTGGACACGCAAGATCCATCTATTCTTTCTCCTTTTGTTTTTTGGTTTTTTGATCTCCGCTGCCTCCTTTCCCCTCTTTAAGCCTCTTTTTAGCCTCGAGTTCTAGCCACTCCAGAGCCCCAAGGCCAGGTTGCCTCATGGTGAGCCCTATTTTGGTGTCTAAGAGGGTGGCTTTTCTGCTTATTGTCACAATCCTGGCTCTGACAATATCCCCCAATTTGAGGGTCCTTTTCGTCTCCTTTCCATTGAATTGCTGTTCTTTTTCATTATAATTGACAAAATCCTCCATAATCTGGGAGACATGCACCAAACCATCTATAGGTCCTATACTTATAAAGGCTCCAAACTCCGCTATTTCCTTGAACTCTCCCTCCACGATTTCCTGTAGTTTTGGCTTATAAACGAGCATTGTGAAGTGTGTGTCGTAGTAGGCTCCGCCATCACCAGGAAGGATATAACTATCGCCGACCTCCTTGACCTCTATGGCTGACACTATTATGCCCAGCTCTGGGTCCATCCGGCCTACATATTCCTTATCTAGTATCTCCTTCATACTCTTAACTAGATCCGTCCCGAACATGTGTGGTGGAACCCTTACTGAGTCACGCATTTCTACTTTGTAATACATTTTGTTGGTATCTCTTATAGAAGATAAAGCGGCTTAATTAGAGATATTCAGTTTAAAAATGGATCAGATACTATGGACTGCAATAAAAACGCCCACAAACACTATGGAAACCATGGACATTAGCTTTATTAGTATATTTAGGCTTGGACCTGAAGTATCCTTAAACGGATCTCCAACAGTGTCGCCAACAATAGACGCCTTGTGACTATCGCTCCCCTTGCCCCCAAGGTGTCCCTCTTCAATATACTTCTTTGCGTTATCCCAAGAGGCACCCGCATTTGCCATAAAGACTGCAAGAACAAAACCAGTAACAAGAGAACCCGCCAATAGTGCTATAACTGCCTCAGGACCAAAGAGCAAACCCATGAGTATTGGGGAGGCTATGGCAAGGAGGGAGGGAAAGATCATTTCTCTCTGAGCTGCCTTGGTTGAGATCTCCACTGTTTTGGCATAGTCTGGCTTTGCTTTTCCCTCCATTAGACCCTTCACCTCTCTGAATTGCCTCCGCACCTCCTCAACTATCTTAGAGGCAGCGCGCCCAACAGCGCCAAGGGTCATGGCTGTAAAAAGGAAGGGGAGGACACCTCCAATAAAGAGACCTACGATTATTACTGGGTTCGTAAGGGAGAGGTTCATGCTGATTGCCTTTCCCATCTTCGCTGCTACGATAGATACTTGGTTCTGAAAGGCCACGAGGAGCGCCAAGGCAGTGAGTGCTGCAGAACCTATGGCAAACCCCTTTCCCGTGGCTGCGGTAGTATTTCCAAGTGCGTCCAGAGCGTCTGTTTTTTTCCTCACAGATGCAGGAAGTCCCGACATTTCAGCTATGCCCCCTGCATTATCGGCGACAGGGCCGTAAGCGTCAGTAGAGAGGGTAATACCAAGCGTAGAGAGCATGCCAACCGCTGCTATCCCAACACCAAATAATCCAACTGCAGGATTTGTACTTCCTCCTGCAAGGACAAATGCCGCTATTGTAGCAATTGCTATAGCTATGACAGGTATTACAGTTGACTTCATCCCTCCTGCAAGACCTGCTATCATCACCGTTGCTGCCCCAGTTTTGGCTTGTTTCGCTATTTCTTTTGTTGGGTTGTATTGCTGTGATGTGTAGTACTCAGTTGAGAATCCTATAATAACCCCTGCGATCAAGCCAGAGAGGAGGGAAAAGTAAATCCCGATATTTTCCCATCCCAGTGAAAGAGTTACAGCAAAAAGAGATACTATGGCCGTGAGTATCGCAGCTCCCCATACACCTCGTCTAAGGGCCCATAGAAGTGTCCTCTGACTCGCGCCTTCACCACATCGTACAAAGAAAGAGCCTATGATAGAGCAGATTACGCCAACCCCAGCGATGACTAAGGGCAACAACATCGCACTGATCAGAAGGGAGGAAGAAGAGTAAGCAACCGCACCTAGAGACATTGCAGCAATCAGCGCGCCTACATAGGATTCAAACAAATCAGCACCCATTCCAGCCACATCTCCTACATTATCACCCACATTATCTGCAATTACTGCAGGATTTCTGGGATCATCCTCAGGTATGCCTGCCTCAACCTTTCCAACAAGATCTGCTCCAACATCAGCAGCTTTTGTGTATATCCCACCCCCGACTCTTGCGAAGAGAGCCATGGCAGAAGCCCCCATTCCAAAGGTCAATATTGCTGAGGAGATCTCAAGGGGAGATGCACCTAGGAGGAGAAGGATGTAATACCACATAAGTATTTGCAGAAGCCCCAGCGCTACAACAGAAAGACCCATCACAGAGCCAGCAGAGAAGGCGAGCCTAAGGCCAGAGTTCAGTGACTTTTGAACAGCCTGTGTAGTTCGTGAGTTGGCCTTTGTTGCTATAGTCATTCCTATATACCCAGCAAGTGCAGAGAGAAAGCCTCCTGTTAAAAACGCGTAGGGTACATAAGGATTTACTAAACCAAGGTAGGCGAGAGCGAGGAGGAGGAAGAACATTATAATGAAGAACAGGGCTACAACCTTGTATTGTTGTGAGAGATAAACCCTTGAGGCGTGGTGAATGGTGTCAGAGATCTCTCGCATCTTCTCATTTCCACGATTATACCTCAGGACTCTCCAAGCCATACAGGCAGCAAATGCCATGGCTAAGAACATAGACAGCGGAGCAAGATAAAACAGGTCCATTTTGGAATGTGAAAGGGAATTTATTGGATATGTAAATAAAAACATTAATAGTCTTATTCCAGCTCTAGTTTGGAGTAATTTCTAAGAAATATTGTCTTTACACCCGCTTCTCGAAGGCGCTTTCGTAGTTTGCGATCATTGGTTGCCACGATTACTGGATGGTGAATGGCATAGTCAAAGACTGCATCGTCTCCTTTTTTTGAGGAGGGTATCACCTCTATTTTGAGATGAGGGAGGGGTAGTCTCTTGTTTTTGGTGAGCGAGGTCAGTTCTGATAATAGGGGAGTGAGGGTTATGGCTTGGTATGGAGCTCCTATCAAGCGGTCGAACTCTTTGGCAAGGTCTATATGAAACTGTAAAGGGAGAAGGAGAAAATTTGTATCTAAAAGTATCTTCTTTTCCCTCATCCTTTTTTTCCTATTTTCTCTCGCTTTCTCTTGCATTCTCTAGCTTGCGCGCGAAGGTTATAAATCCTGTGTGTGCTATCATGCGTGTGTTCGGCCTGCACCTCTCTCGGCTTATCTCCCAACTCCGCACAAGAACCTCGATTGTTTTAATCTCTTGGAAGGAGGAGGGGAGGGAAAGGACAAATCTTTTTGTCTGCTCTATTGAAGGGGAGTAGGAAACAAGATAACCTCCGAATTTGAGAGAGGGAAGTATCTTGTCTATTGCCCTCCATGGCTCTGGTAGGTCCAAGACTGCGAGATCCAAGTTGTTCTCTTCAGGGCCATTATAGATATCACTATTTTTTAGTTCCACATATTTCTCCAAGCCCATCTCTCTCAGGTGTTTTTTCGCCTCCTCCAAATGCTCGCTCCGGGTATCGTAGGAGAATACCCGCCCCTCAGGCCTGACCGTATTTGCCAGCATTAGTGTAAGTCCCGCCACACCAGTTCCAGCCTCCAAAACCCGCGAACCGCTCCCTATTCCGGTAAATGCTATGATAAGTGCGGAGTCCTTTGGGTATATTATCTGCGCGCGCTTTTCCATCTTTTCAATATAATCTACAATTGTGGGATTGGCTACAAAAAACCTAACCCCCTTATGTGTTCGAATCGGTCCTGAATATGCCATATCCTCTAAATCCTTTTTTGATATAACACCGCCATGTGTGTGCAGATCCTTCCCTGTGTCAACTATCTGCTTTCTTCCACGAGAATCTAAGAGAAGCTTCTTCATTTTACCACCGCTTCTTAAACCCCATAGCTTGGTCTATATCAGCCGCTATCTTCTTTATTCTCTCCATCATCTTCTCCGCATCTCGCATAATCTCATCAATAGTTTCCTCTAGGGACATTCCCCTGAGCTTATATCTCCCCCCTGGGGCACGCTCAACCAGACCACAGTTATAGAATTTCCTTATATGAAAGAGGACCGCTCCCCGTGTTAGGTTTAGATCCCTAGATATTTCAGATATTGTTTTTGGTCTTCCGCTTATAGATGAGGTAAAAAGGGCCTTGAAAACACGGTAAGCGCTGTTTTCCGTGTCCTTTGTTGTAGATAGGTCCAGAGAGCGGCATAGCCACTCTAGATCCTCTTCTATATCAGATTCCTGTGGTGGTACAATCGCCCGTATGGCTATTCTCTTTTCTTCCATATTGGGAATGGCCGAAAAGTTTTTATAAGGTTTTCTTAAAAATATATACAATATTTTTGTTATATGTTAATATTTTATTAACACTTTATAAAAACATTATGTAAAAGGGAGGTTGAAAATGTTCCGAAAGAGGCGAGACAAGGGTTGGAGAGATGATCGAGGTGATGACCCCTTTGGAGATTTTTTCGGTGAATTTAGAAGGATTGATGAGATTATGAACGAATTGATGAAGACTGCCTTTAGTAGTAGCTTTAGAGCAGAGCCAGGAAAGCCCTTTGTCTATGGTTTCTCCATGCGGACAGGACCAGATGGAAAACCTATTATTGAGGAATTTGGAAATGTGAGACCACATGGGAGGCCTGTAATCAGTGATGCAAGAGAACCTCTAGTGGATGTTATTGACAGGGAAAACGAAGTGGTGGTCATAGCCGAACTTCCGGGTGTGGATAAGGAGAAGATAGATTTAGAAGTGGGGAAGGATACGGTGGAGATTAAGGTAGACACACCAGAAAAGAAGTATTATAAATTGGTTGAGCTCCCAGCAGAGGTTGAAGAAGAAGGAGTGGAAGCCACGTATAAGAACGGAGTATTAGAGGTAAAGTTAAAGAGGAAGGAGAAAAAGAAGGAAAAGAGTAAAAAGGTAAAGATAAAGTAGATTGAAGGGGGTAATAGAGTAAACAAACGGGAAAAATGAAACTTCGACTCAGTGTGAGGGAGGCCCCAAAGGGAGATGTAGGAAGGGGTATTGTGAGGATTAGCTCAGACGCTATGGAGAAACTCGGCGTACATAGTGGGAGCATTGTGAAGATAACAGGAAAAAAAGAGACTGCTGGAATGGTGTGGAGGGGTTTAGAAGAGGATGAAGGTCGCAACATCGTTCGAATGGATGGAATTATGAGAAGTAACGCAGGAGTGGGGCTTGATGAGGAGGTGGAGGTAGAGGCAGTAGAGGCAAAAGAGGCAAAAAAGGTGGTTTTGGCTCCTACACAGGAAATTCAGTATGGTTCGGGTTTTGTGGAATATGTGCACGAGAGGATATTAAACAAGGCGGTGGTTAAGGGAGATAAGATATTGGTAGATGTTGTGGGAACTCCCCTGACCTTTATTGTTACCCTTACTTCTCCAAAGGGTATCGTTGTTATTTCAGAGGCTTCAGATCTATCCATTTCCAACAAACCCGTGGAAGCGAGAGCAGGGGTACCGAAGGTTAGTTATGAGGATATCGGGGGATTGAAGGAGGAGATTGAAACCATAAGGGAGATGATTGAGGTTCCTATGCGCTATCCACAAGTGTTTAAAAAGTTGGGTATTTCACCCCCAAAGGGAGTGCTCCTTCACGGCCCTCCGGGAACTGGGAAGACCCTGCTGGCAAAGGCTGTGGCGAATGAAACGGATGCGCACTTCATCCACCTTGCCGGGCCGGAGATAATGAGCAAGTGGTATGGACAAAGTGAGGAGAACCTGCGAAAGGTATTCAAAGAGGCACAGGAAAATGCGCCCAGTATTATATTTATTGATGAGATAGATGCAATTGCGCCAGCGAGGGAAGAAGTTAGTGGAGAGGTGGAGAAAAGGGTTGTGTCGCAACTTCTTACACTGATGGACGGGTTAGAAGCTAGGGGAGAGGTCGTAGTTATCGCTGCGACAAATCGACCAGATGCCATAGATCCCGCCTTGAGGAGACCAGGGAGGTTTGATCGTGAGATTGCTATTGGAGTGCCAAATAAAGAGGGGAGAAAGGAAATCCTAGAGATTCACACCAGGGGGATGCCACTGGAGGATAAAGTAGATTTGGATGCCTTGGCGGATATAACGCATGGGTATTCTGGAGCAGATTTGGAAGCCCTGACAAAGGAGGCGGCTATGCGCGCGTTGAGGCGGGTTATGCCAGAGATCAAAAAGATGAAGGAGGGAGAACTAAGCAAAGAAGTTTTGGATAAGATTGTGGTTACTGCAGATGATTTTGAGGATGCTATGAAGAGGGTTGAGCCATCTGCAATGAGAGAGGTTCTGGTGGAGATACCAAAGGTTAAGTGGAAGGATATTGGTGGATTGGAGGAAGTGAAAAGGGAGTTGATAGAGAGTGTAGAGTGGCCATTGAAATATGCAAAGGAGTTTAGAGAGATTGGTATCTCACCACCGCGTGGAATCCTCCTATACGGCCCTCCGGGAACTGGGAAGACCCTGCTGGCAAAGGCTGTGGCGAATGAAAGCGCAGCAAATTTCATCTCAGTCAAGGGGCCGGAATTGTTAAATAAGTATGTTGGGGAGAGTGAACGAGCAGTGCGGAAGGTGTTTAGAAGAGCCAGACAAGTAGCCCCAGCCGTGATATTTTTTGATGAGATAGAATCCCTTACGGGGACAAGAGGGCAGTTTGATTCAAGTGGGGTTAAGGAGAGTGTTGTCGCACAGCTCCTAAGCGAGATGGATGGTATAGCTGAGTTGAAGGACGTCGTGCTTATAGGAGCAACGAATAGACCAGACCTAATAGACTCCGCATTGTTGAGACCGGGGAGATTTGAGAAATTAATACATGTGCCGATGCCAAATGCAAAGGCGCGCAAGGAGATCTTTAAGGTACATCTGAGCAAGGTGAAAACAGATAAGAGTGTAGATATTGACATGCTGGTTAAGAAAACAGAGGGGTATTCAGGGGCAGATATTGAAGCAGTTGTGAGAAAAGCGGGGATACTGGCCATACGAGATGTGGTCGAAAGGAAGAGTAGGGATAGGGTAGTCAAGATGAAACACTTTGAAGAAGCGCTGAAGATAGTGAAGCCCAGTGTTGGTGAGGATAAATCAAAGTATTGGAACGTAGAGAGGGGAAGAAAAGAGAATGTAGAGGTAGCGTAGTTTAGCGTTTTATAAGATCTCTGCTTCAACAGACATAAAGATTGGTCCCTTGAGGACTACCTCCTTGTTTTTTGCCTGTATGTACTTGAGGATATGGTCGGGTATTTTTATATTTAGGTCTCCCCCACTCTTTGCCATCTTGATCTGGCCACTGTATGCCTCACCCCGGCTCACCGAGGCCTCAATCTCAGACGCAAAGTAATTGGATAGTGCAGTCAGATAGTCTATGGCCGCGCTTTCCCCTCTTTTTCTGATTTCATCTGCCCTTCCTCCAAACCCCTGTTTTGGTATTCCATACACAGAGGTATTAAAGACAAAAACTTCATTCAGTGCTGCCGGTCCCAATAGGCGCGTATTTTTCTCCCTCTCCAGAACCTTTACTGTGATTTCCTTGTTCATAAACCTGCCAGAATATGCTATGAAGGAACAGGGAGAGGGAGAATCTGCATGCTGGCTTGCTGTGTTGTAAATCGCTCTAGCTAATTCTCTCCCCGCCTCGGTTTGGGGTGTTTTATTGATAGATATCGCGCGCGCAATGTCTCTATCAGACAGTTTCTGCTGTTGATAGAACTGGGGAAACATTACCTCCCGGACGTCTGAAAGTCCGGTTCGCAGCATTATAATCCTCTCTATTCCGAATCCTGCGTTAAATGTGGGGTACTTGATTTCATAATTTGCGAGTGCAATTGGAGAGTACATTCCTATGTCTGCTATTTCTACGGACATTCCCTTGATCCTCGCGTAGACCTCATACTCCGAATCTCGTGCGTAGTAGGTGGAAGTTGCCTCCTTCTTTCTGAACTCTGGTTTCTTGAAACCAAGTGCAGTTAGTATCTTCTTGGTTATCTCCTTCCCCGCTTCTATATCCATATCTTCATCACATACTACACAACTTGCACCATAGTGCGCTCGTAGGTGGGTCGCATCTGTTCGCTGTTCCCTTCTGAATCGAAGACCTATTGAAAACAACTTGATTGGCCTCTCCCTCTTGTTCTGCAGGGCGGCTATGGTTGAAAACCAGGCAGCAGTCATGTGGCTTCTTAGGGTGGTCTTTGTTGGAAGCGGCCTCAGATCCCTTAATTCTTGAAACAGTGAGAGGATGCGGGTGGCTTCATAGGTAGTCACCCCCATTGCCCTCTTTATAGCCTCCACCAGGTCGTCACCCTCAATACGAGCAAGTTTGTAATCTCTCAATACACCCTTTAGTGAATCTATTTTGTCCTCTTCTACTCCAACAATTTTCTTTATTTCCCTTTTCTTGTCCGCACCAAGTCCTATTTCTGGCCTTGGGAGGTTGGCCAAGTAGTAGCACCTGTCTAGAATTGCCGGGGCCTCGGGACCATACTGCTTATAAACGTCTTCCTCTTCAATAAAGAGGGGGTTCTCAGACTCATCAAATCCAAGATCTAGGAAGACTGATCTTATCTCCTGTATTGCTTCTTGTATTGGATGGGGCTTTCCGCCCTGAGAAGCGGTCAAGAGCTTCTTGGCAAGTAGACCTTTGGTTTCTGGAATTTGTGTTTTTGTTTTTTTCCAAGTGGCAAAGAAATCCTTCTTGGCGTCTTCTTGTATCTTTTTTGTATCGTAAATCATTTTTGTGGATCTGGTACTTGTGAATTTGGGGGGAGGGGGGTCACTTCCCCTATTTCTATTTTTGTTATCTTGTTATTGTTGAGGTTGTGATGGTGGAGGTTGTTGTATGGGGGGGAGGGGAGGCCGTTCTCTTTTGCGATTCATATACCAGAAGAGTGCGATTGCCATGATAGTGGCTCCAATTATCCAAAGGACGCTGCGCTCTGAGAGACCATAAAAGAAAAGGGCCATAACCATGAGACTGAGGATTATTTCCATGGTGTTGGTCTTTGATTTTATTCGCGAACTAATAGTAGGGGTTTTTGTCCTCTTCAAAAACTGGCCCCATTTTCTCGGTTCTTTTAATAAGGAGATGTCATCTCGCAGGATATCTATCCAACTCTTTGGTTTTAGTGGGACATTATCGTAGTTAATTGGATATCCACCACAGCCATCTATCTGGACGTTATGCGTTCTTTTCCCTATGGTAAGCCAAAATTTGTACACAGGAGACCAGAGCAACTCGAATCCAGCCACAGAAACATTTTCCTTATCCGCGCGCAATGCCCCCGATATTTTCTGCTGGACAAACTTCTCTAGTTCTGTTTTGCTGATCTTTGGCTCTAACACTCGCACATCCCCACCCATTTGTGATAACTCATCTGCCAAATCCACAACTTCAATTGGTTCATTTTCCATCAAGTCTTCTAGGTAGTCTACCAGCTCCCCTGTAATAGCATCTATCGCGGTCCTCCCCCCAATTTCCTGTGAATCCACGATATTCCCACCCTCATCCTTTAGTATAAGCTCACAGGTATAGCTAAAGAACCAATATGGCTTGAAGAAGATTTCTAACCCCATAATGTCATACTTTCTCTGATTTTTTTCCTTCATAAAGTCCCTTAGGATGTCATGGGCAGTTGCTTCATCTATAAGGGCAGGGAGGCTTTTCCTCCGCGGTTTTCTTGCTCCTTCTTCTTTCTTATCTTCTACCTTCTTTTCCTCTCCTTCACCCTCCCCTTGTTCGATACCGAAGATATTATCCTCAAGGTCATGCATAAGATCTTCGAAGCTATCCTCATCAGAGCTATCAGGTTCTGGCATAGAATAATTTAAAGAGAAGTGGATAAAAAGGGTGGTTGGGTTTGGGAGAGCATAAAACTCTAGTATTAAGTGGTGGTATATTCTTTTCTTTGAATTATTGCTTTCACTTATTTTCTTCTTCTCTTTCCTTACAATTTACTCAAACTTTCTCTTTAGTATCCTGAATCCACCGGGAACTATCAAAATCTTAGTCTCTGAGATTCTGCCCATATCTCCGTCTAATTCCTCCTCAAGTTTCTTTAGGTCTCCGATTAATTTCTTAAGAGAAAGCCTGTTTGTCTGTGCAAGCGTTTCTGTGTCTAGAACCACGATATTCCCCTTCTTTAGCTCCCTTTCTATATCACTAACAACCTCTGTTGAATTGGCTGTAATACTCTTCACATAAGTATACTTTTCCTCATCCAACAACTCTCCCTCATGCATGCCGACACTTTCTAAATACTCGTCTAAATCAATTACTTCTTCATTTTCGGAGCCTCCTCCGAACCCAAGCCAACTTTTAAGTCCCATTTTTAACAATTTTGTTAAAGAAGCCCTCATGTGGAATTCTCAATAGACAGGCTCCTTGCTTTAAACTGTATTTTTTAAACAACTACCACCCAATATATTCCTTACATTTATCAATAAAACTATAAAAACATTTAAGATTATGGCACAAAAAAACCTCTTCTCAAATTACACCACAAAGTACAAGATATTTAAGAACAAGGACGCCCTTTCCCCCCACTTTATCCCACCAAAGCTTCCATACAGAGAGACTGAGATAGAAAGCGTTGTGGGCCTCATGGCTCCTGCCCTCAAAAGAGAGAAACCATCCAATATATTTATATATGGTAAGACCGGGGTCGGAAAGACTATTGTAGCTCGTTTCGTATCCTCCGAATTGTTGGATATATGTAAGAAAGAGGATATTCCCTTATATGTAAGTTATATAAATAACAAGATCCACGACAGTAAGTACAGGGTCTTGGTTAAGCTGTTGAAGGACTTATGGGAGCAAGAGCAGGGATATTTTGAAGAAAAGGGTGTGAAGGTTTATGACTCCGGGACACCTCCTAGTATAATATACGAAACCATTTTAGATTTTATTGACAATATTGGAGCTGGGGTGGTGGTTATACTTGATGAGGTTGACGCTGTGCGGGATTTGGATAGTTTGTTATACACACTTACGCGCGCAAATGATGACATTGGAAGCGGATTTATAACAATAATTGGTATCTCCAACAACCTCTTTTTTAAAAAGAACTTGGACCCGAGGAGCAAATCAACCCTGTGTGAAGAAGAGTTGGTGTTTCCACCGTATAACGCCAAGCAACTAACCCGCATCTTAAGAGACCGAGTGAGAATAGGGTTTAAAGAAGGAAAGGTTGACGACTCTGCATTGAGATTAATTGCTGCTATGGCAGCTAAAGAAGGGGGGGACGCGCGCTACGCCCTCAGGCTCTTGAAGAAGGCAGGAGAGATAGCAGAGACCACAAATGCGCGCCTTGTAAAAGTAAAGGATGTGGAAGAAGCCAAGAGGAGGGTGGAAGAAGACATAGTTTTGGAGAGCCTTAGTACCCTCCCAGATCATCAACAAATCCTGCTTCTTGCTTTATCCAATCTTTCTATGAATACCCAACAGGGCCTCCTTGGTGAGAAAAGGAGTTATTTTACCTCTGGTGAGGTTTATGAGGAATATAAAAAAACATGCAAACAACTCGGTGAGAAGCCAAGGAGCATGCGGTGGGTTAGAGAATATTTAAATGATTTGGACATGCTGGGCTTTATCTCCCTTCGGTTTTCTGGAAAGGGAAGCAGAGGGCAGACCAGGTTAATTGAATTGGGGGAAGACCCAGAAAAGATAAGAGAATGTGTTTTGAAGTCATTGAAGATAACACAATAACAAAGTAGTAAGTCCCATCACACTCTCAAGACTTTAATCAAGACTCATATAATCTCTTCTACCTCCACACCCCAATCACTCAGGTGCTCCTTTATCCCCTTAATATGCCCAGCTCCAACCACAGCTACCACCCGCTCTCCTTTATTTAAACACTCTATTATCCTATGTGCCATATACTTATTTCTCTCATTGATCAATACTCTGTGCAATGTTGGAAATTTCTTCCTTAGGTCTTCCACTAAATCTTCCCTCTTTTCTATAACCTCCTCTATATCTCCTATTCCTATCCCGGAAACGGCATGAACACGCCTTCCAAAGAGGTACAGCAACAAGATTATGAACCCACTAACAAGATGGCATAAGAGCCGTATCTTTTCTGATATCCCCATCTCCCCCCATAACCTTGAGAGAATTATATCAATTGGGATGTCTATGGGAACAACCTTTAGGCCATACTCGTTAGCGACTTTATACGCAGTGAGCATCTCAGAGCCAGGAACCACCCCAGCCTCTTTACCAACAATCTCTTGTATAATAGCTAGGGCTGCCCCTACTCCCCCCCCACCATTTATCTTTACACCCCCCACCCCCTTATTTCCTTTACCCCCTAATCCCGTGAGTTTCCCCTTTCTCATGTCTACAACCCCCTTTAAAAAGCGTAAACTCCTCACTAGTCCTTCTAACCCGTACTCTTGTCTTTCTCCATCTGAATAGGGGAAGTGACCCCCCTCCCTCATCGTCCTAAGCCTTCCCGAATCTAATTCCAAACAAACCACATCAGGAACCACCATGCGGATAATCTCCTCTACATTCTTTCTACTCCTACTTGACACATGGGCAGTTCCAACAAGATATACCCTCTTTTGTTTCATTCACTCACCACAACTGCAACATTACCCAAACCCAAATAACAAGCAAGGGCCATGAAAACCCTCTATATTACCAGATTTGACATAAAACCAAAGAGATCCAAATTAGCCACACACAAACACAAACAATATAAAAAAACAGATATATTACACTACAATAAACCAAATATAATTAGAAAAGATTTTTATACCTTTCTCCATAAACATTACAATTTAAATCTGGTGGAAAATGAGCATGAAGATATCAGAATTGTATGGAATGGAGATCTACACCACTAAGGCAAAGCACTTGGGGAAGGTTGAGGACATAATACTCAATCTCCAGAAGGGTGAAATAATGAGAATAACCCTAGCGCCCTTAAAGAGTGGTGTTTTGTCCAAGAGCAAAGTGGAGGAGATCCTGAAGGAGAGTAGCATTGGGTATGGGGATGTTGAGCAGGTCGGTGATATCGTGCTTGTAAAACCCACTATTCGTGTGGCAACAAAAAAAGAGCCCCACAAGAAATAGCATGACTTACCCCTCTTGAGGTATGCCCAGAATACCCGTTAGACGTGAATTTTAAACATTCTACTATTAAGACTGATAACAATGGTTTTATCTAGACTGTCTTCGGGCCTTCAGGAGGCTCTAAACAAAATACGCGGTGTTGGTGTCGTAGACAAAAAGAGGGTCAGAGAGATTATAAAAGAGATACAAAAAACACTAATCTCCGCAGATGTTAAGATAGAGCAGGTGTTTGAATTATCAAAGAGAATAGAAGAAAAGGCACTCCAAGAGCACCTACCTGCAGGAATTTCAAGGAGGGAGCACCTAATAAAGGTAATTTACAATGAAATAGCTGATTTAATGGGGGGTGAGGAGGCGCAATTTCTCTTAGATCCAAAGAGGCAAAACAAAATTATTCTAGTAGGCGTACAGGGAAGCGGGAAAACTACTCAAGCGGCGAAACTTGCTAAGTACCTGATGAAAAAGGGATATCGTCCTGCTCTTGTTTGTGCAGATAACTTCAGGCCCGGGGCGTTTGACCAGCTGAGGCAATTAGGAGACGAAATAAGGGTTCCAGTCTACGGAGATCCGTCTGAAGAACAGACATGGAAAATAGCAGAACAGGGAATAGCAGAATTCAAAGATCGAAATGTTGTTATAGTTGATACAGAGGGGAGGCATTCCTTAGACAAGGAGCTTATGGAGGAGATAGGGAGGCTAGAAGAACATATCCATCCAGACTACACAATTTTGGTATTGGATTCTACAATAGGACAGCGGGCAGAGGCACAAGCGCGTGCATTTAAGGAAAAATGCAACATAAATGGGATAATACTGACAAAATTGGATGGCTCTGCAAAGGGCGGCGGGGGCATATCTGCCTGTGCTGCTGTATCTGCCCCTGTTTTATTTGTGGGCACAGGTGAGCGATTAGATGATTTAGAGAGGTTTGATCCAAAGGCATTTGTGGGTAGATTAATGGGGTTTGGAGACATTAAGGGCCTTCTTCAGAAGTTCGAGGCGCATGTTGAGAAAGAGAAAGCAGAGGAAGCGGCCAAGAGATTGATGACAGGAAAATTTACCCTTGTTGATGTCTATGATCAATTAGAGCAGGTGAGGAAGATGGGACCACTAACCAAGGTGGCAGAAATGCTTCCGGGACTAGGAGCAAAGATTCCCAAGGACCTATTAGGAATTCAAGAGGAGAGGCTAAAGAAGTTCAAACCCATCCTCCAGTCCATGACAAAGTACGAGCTAGAGAATCCAAAGCTAAATCGATCGAGGGTGGAAAGAATAGCCAAGGGCTCTGGAACAACACCAGAAGATGTGCGCGCGCTCATACAGCAATATAATCAAATGCGAGCTGCGTTCAAAAAACTGAGAAAAGACCGCAGGTTTGCGAGGATGTTTAAATCTGGCGTAAATCTAGACACACCGTCCTTCTAACCATTTTAATTCTTTTTCCAAAAAATTAAACTATCCGAAATGGCACCTACCAGACGCCCTAACAGAGCATCTCCAAGAACCCGCATGAGGACTATCAAGGCGAGAACCCCCATGGGGGCTGCCAAGCATGAATCTCCAAAGGACCCAGCACGATCCACAGTCACACTTTCTAAGACCTCTCTGGGTCCCTCTCAAAAAATAAACCATATGCCCCCAACTAAGGGATATATCCCACCGGAAACCTTTTATCACTTTAGTGCATTGGGCATCCCACCCGAGGAGGTAGAGAAATGGGACCACGAGATAGTCAACTACTTTGGACAATTTCTTGGGAAAGACGGCATATTTCTTGACCCAAACGTTTCTAAACTACTAGGGAACACTCTCCCACATATACGGAGTCCAACCACCGCGCAGAAACTCTATGCACTTCTCAAGGATTATCATCCCAACTTGACGCATGCAAAGAACCTCTCCCGTCTTGCGACGGAGCGTGGAGAAAGGATCGCTTGGAAGTATTATGATCTTCTTAAGAGCGAAAGAGAAGAAGAAGCAAAGGAATACGCGCAACGGTTTTTAGACCCAGAAGCCCCTGCCAAAATTACTGCTCGCATAAAGGGCCGTAGGAGGCCTAAATAGGGCTCTGGATGATACTTTTATCCCCCCTCTTTCTAAAATATACAAGTGTGAAAACCAACCGAACCGTGTCTTTTTAGTATGCGGACAGGGCTTTAAAAGATGACAGATTATAAAGCAGAGAGCATTAAGCTTCTTGAGGGTCTAGCTGCAGTTAGAAAGAGACCCGCTATGTATATTGGGGACACAACAAGCAGGGGGCTTCACCACTTGGTTGAAGAGGTTGTGGATAACTCCATAGACGAAGCCCTTGCTGGGTACTGTGATTTTATTAGCGTTCGCCTTCTTCCAGATGATGTTGTGGAGGTGACAGATAATGGGAGGGGGATTCCTGTGGATGTCCACCCTAAATACGGACTTACTGGTGTAGAGTTGGCTATGACCAAGCTCCATGCTGGCGGTAAGTTTGAGGGCAAGGCCTACCAAGTGAGTGGAGGCCTTCACGGGGTTGGTGTTTCTGTAGTGAACGCATTGTCGGAGTGGTGCGAGGTATTAGTAAAGCGTGACGGCACCATATACAAACAGCGGTATGAGAGAGGGGAGCCGAAGACAGACTTAGAGAAAGTGGGCACAGCAGAGGGAACGGGAACAACAGTAAGGTTTAAGCCAGACGCTGAGATCTTTCAAACGACACAATTCTCCTTTGATCTTCTTTCCCAGCGCCTCAGAGAGCTGGCTTTTTTGAACAAGGGAATAACCATTCATCTATCTGATGAGCGGGAAGCAAAAGACAAAAGGCCAACAAGAGAGCATACCTTCCACTATGAAGGAGGAATAAGGGAATTTGTATCCTTCATTAACCGAAACAAGGAACCGCTTCATGACCCTATCTACTTTGAGACGAAAAGAGAGGAGGTGGAGGTAGAAGTTGCGCTACAATGGAACAACGGATTTATAGAGAATATATACTCATTTGCCAATAACATCAACACCATAGAGGGCGGGACCCATCTTTCTGGGTTCAAAACAGCCCTTACCCGTGCTGTTAACGACTATATCGAGAAGTCAAAGCTCACAAGGGGCAAGGAGATAAAGCTCTCAGGAGAGGACGTGCGCGAGGGACTAACAGCGGTAATATCCATAAAGATAAAAAATCCCCAATTTGAGGGTCAGACAAAGACAAAGCTGGGAAATGGTAAGGTGAAGGGAGTTGTAGACTCCATAGTCTATGAAAAGGTTTCTGAATTCTTTGAGGAACACCCACACGAAGCCGAGAAAATCGTACTCAAGAGCATAACAGCTGCAGAAGCAAGAGAAGCTGCGCGCAGAGCCAGAGAACTCACCAGAAGGAAGAGCGCATTAGAATTTACCTCTCTCCCTGGAAAGCTCGCAGATTGCTCTAACAAGGATCCTACATTAACAGAGCTCTATATTGTTGAGGGAGATTCTGCTGGCGGTTCTTGTAAGTTAGGGAGGAATAGGGAGTTTCAGGCAGTTCTTCCTCTCAAAGGGAAGATCCTAAACGTAGAGAAGGCACGTATGAATAAGATACTTGAGAACCAGGAAATCTCCACCCTCATAGCCTCAATAGGAACAAGCATAGGGGAGGAGTTTGATCTAAAAAAGGCGAGGTACCACAAAATCATACTAATGGCCGATGCTGATGTAGACGGTGCTCACATTAGAACCCTCCTTCTCACCTTTTTTTATAGGTATATGCGCCCTCTGATAGAAAACGGTTATATCTACATTGCACAGCCTCCTCTCTATAAATTAGCAAAGGGGAAGACAGTGAAATACGCGTACACAGAGGAAGAGAAAGATACATATTTAAAAGAACTTGGCGATGGTACTACAATCCAGAGGTATAAGGGTTTGGGTGAAATGAATCCGGATCAACTATGGGAAACCACAATGGATCCAGAAAAGCGCACAATAAAGAGGATAACTATCGAGGATGCAGTAGAAGCAGATAGGATATTCACTATCCTTATGGGTGGGGAGGTAGAACCACGCCGTGAATTTATAATGAAATACGCAAAGGAGGTAAAAAACCTAGATATCTGAGATGCAAAATAAGGACCAGAAAATAGGAAAGAGAATAATAACACAAGGCATAGAAGATGAGATGAAAGAGTCGTACATCGATTACTCTATGTCTGTCATAATAGGCCGTGCTCTCCCGGATGTGCGTGATGGCTTAAAGCCTGTTCATCGCCGGGTTCTTTATGCAATGAGTGAGCTTGGCCTCCATCACAACAAACCCTATAAAAAATCTGCGAGGGTTGTTGGTGAAGTTTTGGGTAAATACCACCCCCACGGAGATGCGGCTGTTTATGATGCAATGGTCCGCATGGTGCAGGACTTTTCCCTCAGGTACCCCCTTATAGACGGTCAGGGAAACTTCGGTTCGGTAGATGGTGACGCACCTGCAGCTATGAGATATACCGAGGTTCGTATGTCTGAGATATCTGAGGAGATGCTGGCTGATATAGACAAGGAAACAACCGATTTTGTCCCAAACTTTGACGCCTCTCTCCAAGAACCCACAGTCCTGCCCTCCAGGTTCCCAAACCTCATAGTAAACGGGTCTTCTGGTATAGCAGTAGGTATGGCCACAAACATGCCTCCCCACAACCTTCGGGAGGTGATAGACGCCATAATTGCCACAATAAAGAACCCAGACATATCAATCAGCGAGATAATGCAGATCCTTCCAGGTCCGGACTTTCCAACAGGAGGAATAATTCAGGGGAGGAGCGGGATAAGACAGGCGTATGAGACGGGGAGGGGGACAATAAAGATAAGAGGAAGGGCAGAGGTTGTGGACACAGGAAGGCATGGGAGAATAATTATAACAGAAATTCCCTACCAAGTAAACAAGGCCTCCCTTATAGAATCCATAGCA
>JAOZPI010000052.1 GCA_029932835.1 archaeon
GATGGAGGATATGGGAATTCCTCTCTCCACAGCGGACTTGGGGCTGATAGACGGGTTCAACCCCTGCGCATTCTTCGTCCTCACAATGCTCCTGACACTCATGATGTACGCGGGGTCAAAAGGTAGAATGCTCCTCGTAGGCATTACCTTTTGTTTTGTGTCTGGGTTTGTATACTTTCTGTTTATGACCGCTCTCTTCAGTGCTATTAGGGCGATAAACGAGATTCGGATTCTTACAGCAGTTGCAGGCGTGATAGCGATTAGCATAGGAGTAGTAAACGTAAAGGAGCTGTTCTTCTTCGGGAGAGGGCCCTCCCTAACAATACCCGAGGATAAAAAACCGAAACTCTACAAGAGAATGAGAGGGCTCCTGAAGTCCCAGACGCTACTAGAGGTGATGATTGGAACAATAGTGCTGGCACTTGCTGCAAACAGCTACGAACTCTTGTGCACAGCCGGAATCCCGATTGTTTATGGGAACCTCCTAAACGCTCAGCAGCTGGATATGGTCTCCAGTCTCCTTTATATCGGATTATACAACGTGTTCTATGTAATTCCCCTTCTCAGCATCGTGATATTATTTGTAAAGGGGGTGGAACGAATTGAGGAGGGAGGGGGGAAGCTACGAAGAGAGACCGGAGAACTCCTCAAGGGGATTTCTGGATTTATGATGCTTGGCTTTGGCATTTTAATGCTCTTAGATCCACTCATCCTCCAGAATTTTATAGCTATCCTTTCTATAATAATATGCTCTGTTGTACTCAGCCTGACTCTCGAAAAGGCAAAGAGTTGGCTTAAAAGGAGGGAAAATGACGCTCCCAAAGGACAGGAAGTATAGCGAATATACATGGATAAGGGTTGAGGGCAATATTGCAACTATAGGGGTAACGGACTACGCCCTCCATGCAACGAGGGAGATAGTGTTTGTAGAGCTTCCAAAGAAGGGAAGCAGAGTTAAAAAGGGGGAAAAGCTCTTATCTCTGGAATCTGTTAAGTGGAGTGGACACGTTATATCGCCACTCAGTGGGGAGATTATAGATGTAAATGAGGAACTCTTCGACGAACCAGAGAGGCTAAATAAAGATCCTTATGGGACTTGGATATGTAGGATAAAGATCGCAAATACCAGAGAACTGGAGAGCCTAGTGGAGTGGCAGAAAGCAGAGAAATGGACAGTACAGAAGTAGTTGTAATAGGGTGTGGAGATGCAGGGCTCAGCGCTGCGTTTACAGCATCAAGAAGAGGAAGGAGGGTAACTGTTATCTCTGAGGAGAGGGTTTATTATCCTCGCTGCCCTCTGCCCTATTATATCGGGGGGTTCGTAGAGAGGGGGGAACTTGTAAAGCCATTGAAGGATGTCTTCAGAGGAAGCGGGGTGGAGATAGTTTTTGATAAGGCCCTCAGGATAGAGAGCGGAATTGTCATTTGCGAAAAGAGAAGGATAGAATTTGAGAAGGCTATTATAGCTACAGGGGCAAGGGCAAAGTGTATAGAGGGGAGCATATCACTAAGGAGCATTGAAGATGCCGAGCAGATAAAGAGGAATGCAAAGAGAGAATCCCCGGTCATAATCGGAGGGGGGCCCTTGGGATGTGAGCTTGCTGAGATACTGGGAGGAAGATTAGTTGAGGCAGAGGAGAGAATACTCCCAACCTTTGATCCGGAGTTCTCAAGGGTTATAGAAGAGAGGTTGCAGGAGAGGGCGGAGGTAGTAACAGGAAAAAGGGAAAGGGCAAAAGGGGGGTTTGTTATAAGTGCTGCTGGGGTGAAACCAAGAGTGGAGGTGGCTGAGGAAAGCGGAATAAAAACGAGTGATTATGGGATAGTGGTGGACAAATACCTCAAAACGAGTATGGAAAATGTCTACGCCGCTGGTGATTGCATAGAGGAGAGATGTATGTTGACGAAGAAACCCATCCACTCGTATCTGGGGCCGCAGGCTGAGAGAGAGGGGATGATAGCTGGTGTAAATTGTAGCGGAGGGAAGATGAAATACCGAGGAGCCCTAAATGCCAGCATCGCAAGGATATGCGGAATGGAAATCGGAATGTCTGGACTTTCGGAAGAGGCCGCACGAGGAGAGGGCATGGATGTCTCCTTTGGGAGGGTTAGGGTAAGGACCAAACCAGAGTATATGAAGGGAGGCACGGTGATGTTGAAGATGGTATTTGATAAGGAGAGATTGATAGGATGTCAAGCAGTGGGGGATGAGGGGGTGAAAGAGATAATAAACATCGCATCTTACGCAATGATGGATGGAGCTACTGTTGATGACCTTATAACTATGCCCTACTGTTTTTCACCACCAGTTTGTTCTGCACCAAATCCCATTGTGATATGTGCAGAAAACGCGAAGAGGAGGATGAACCATGGATAAAATGAAGAAAAAATTGGAAGAAGCTCATGCCACTGTGGAGAGACTGATGAGGGAGTACCCTGAGATCACAGGGAGGTTTATGAACTTCTTGAAAAGGGCGGAGGGAGAAGGAAAACTTGATGCAAAGACGAAGGAACTTATCTCTGTAGCTCTTTCAGTGAGCCGAAGGTGCGAGTGGTGTATAGCTTTCCACGTGAAGAATGCGCTTGACGCCGGAGCTAGCAGAGACGAGATTATAGAAGCGTGCTTTGTGAGTGTGCTCATGGATGGAGGGCCTGCTTTGATGTACATGAAACCTGTGATCGACTCCATCGATGAATTCTCAAAGGCCTGAGTGGTTGGAGGTTAGAATGCCCTCAGGGGAGGAATACTTCAGAATCTGCCGTATTATAAAGGAAAACAGACTCCATACGGTATGCCAAGAGGCAAATTGCCCCAACATAGGTGAATGCTTTGGAATGGGAAGAGCCACATTTATGATATTGGGGGACACCTGCACCAGGAATTGTAGATACTGCGATGTGAAGCATGGAAAGCCGAAGGGTCTTGATGCGGAGGAACCAAAGAGGGTTGCTAAAGCTGTTGGTCTGATGGGGTTGAGATATGTGGTCATAACATCAGTGAGCAGAGATGATCTGGAAGATGGGGGAGCCTCAATCTTCGCTGAGACCATAAGGGAGATAAGAGGGGAAACCCCTGATTGCTCAATAGAGGTCCTGATACCTGATTTTGGAGGCCGGAGAAGGTCTCTGAAAACAGTCCTGAAGGAGAAGCCGGATGTATTAAATCATAATATAGAAACCGTGAGGCGCCTTTTTCCGAAGGTGAGACCTGGAGGGAAATATGATAGATCCATAAGGATCCTGAGAGAAGCAAAGAAAGAGGTAACAACGAAGTCTGGATTCATGGTCGGGATGGGAGAAACATGGGAGGAGATCATAGAAACTATGAGAGATTTGAGGGGGGTGGCGGATATACTGACAATAGGGCAGTACCTCCAGCCTTCGGAAAAACACCTCCCAGTGGAGAGATACTACCATCCCTCAGAGTTTGAGAAAATGAAGGAGATTGGATATGGGATGAATTTCAAACACATAGAGTCTGGACCACTGGTAAGGAGCTCATACCACGCAGGAGACTATGGGGTAGTGAAGGAGGCGAAAGGCCATGGAGTATAGATTGCTGGAAACAGGAGCAAACAACGGAGCCATGAATATGGCGATAGATGAATCAGTGATGATAGGCAGGATTCCAACTCTCCGGCTTTATACGTGGTCCCCACCAGCAGTGAGTATCGGATATTTCCAGAGCATGGAGCAGGAGGTTGACTTGAAGGAATGCAGGACGAGGGGAGTGGATGTAGTTAGGCGCCTGACTGGAGGAGGGGCAGTTTATCATGATAAGGAGCTCACTTATAGCCTTGTTGTAGAGGAGGGGAAAGACTTCTCCAGTGATATCCTAGGGTCATATAAAGAAATATGTGGGATCATTGTGTCTGGGCTGAGGTCCTTGGGCGTGGAGGCGGAATTCAGGCCGGTTAATGACATCGTGGTGGATGGGAGGAAGATATCCGGAAGCGCACAAACAAGGAGAGAAGGGGTAATCCTACAACACGGAACTATCCTGCTGGATGTAGACGTTGAGACGATGTTCTCTCTCCTGAAGGTTCCGGATGAGAAGATTAGAGATAAAATAATCAAATCCGCAAGGGAGGGAGTAAGCTCTCTGAGGGAGTTGGGCGGTATTGGAATAGGGAGAGTGAGGGAGGCTATAGAAGAAGCCTTTAAAAAATCTGGCAGGCGATTAGTGAGGGGGGAGCTATCAAAAGAAGAGAAGGAGAGGGCCCTGAATCTGTACACTACGAAGTACACAAGGAAGGAATGGAATTTTATGAGATAGGATAATGGGTGTCTACAAAGCAGATTATAAGGTACCGGGAGGAAAGATGGTGAGGATCCAGATGGAGTTAAACGGAGACAGGATCACCAATATAAGGATAACCGGGGACTTCTTCCTTCACCCGGAAGAGGCTATCTTTGAGCTAGAGAGGGCCCTGGTTGGGAAGAGGGTCAGGGAGGGGGAGATAGGAAGTGTGGTGGAGAAGGCCCTCTCTAAATGCCAGATGGTCGGGATCAGCCCTATGGATCTGCGAAGTGCTATAATGAAGGCAGGGAGGGGACACAAAAACCCAACCTCCTCATAGACCTCTTTCCTGTCACAACCAACGCCCTGCTGCCATATCCGACCTCCTCTCCAACGTGAGGGAGAATGGTCCTTCCGATGCTCAGGGAAACCTCGGAGGATAGAAGTAGGATTCCATCTTGGATAAACGCCTCGGGCAGGACTTGAACCTGCGACCTACTGGTTAACAGCCAGTCGCTCTACCAGCTGAGCTACCGAGGCAAAAGGGATGGTTAATTTGGAAAACGAGAAATAAAAAGAGGGGGTATTATTTCTCCTCAGCAGGCTCTGGCGGGACTCCGACTGGTATGTCTATCACTCGGGTATCCCCATCAGACTCATAATAGATGTGGAACACTCCAAAGGCCTCCTGTCTCTCTGCCATCTTGTTTATAACTGCGACAACCCTCTTATCTGTTGCCACCATAGCCCCTTCAAACTGTACGTCTAGGAGTTTAAAGCCCCCACCTCGCAACATCTTTTCCACTTTTTCTATTTCAGTTTTTGTGTCCATTTTTTGATCACCAAATAAATTTTATGAGAGAGGATTAAAAAGGCTCGATTTTTCCTTTTTATGGAAGAAAGTCCTGCCTTTCTATTTTTTCTGGCAGATATCTCCTTGCCACAAACTCCAGGGATTTGTTCGCAAGGGCTTGTTGCTCAATCCTAACGCCCTTCTTAAGCATCTTCTTCAATTCCAGTTGCCATCTCTTGTCTTTGAACCAGGCGTAGTTTAGCTCTTCTTTTATGCGCTTTACATCAAGATCCTTTAGCTTCTCTGTCACCCTCTCAAGGCCGTATCTCTCAATATCTGTCATTGTCATACCCACAAACCTGCAGTTTGGAGTTCCCAATTCGCTGCTGAGATATGCTAGGTTTATGGATCCCATCTTGATAACAGAGTATATGTAATATCCATAGGGATCACCATCAGTGAAAACGATTATGGGGAGGTTTTGCTCTGTGCTAAGGCGATGGATGAGCCTCCTTACCCCCCTTGCAGCCTGTCCCTGAGTTGCTATTAATATCGCATTGTGCTTCTTTGCAAATTTCTCTTCTACAAGGCGCTCATACATTGCCGCAGTTTCTATGACGAGTGCAAAGTCCCCATTAACCTCTGCAAATTCTAGGTCCTCAACCGTGGAGGGGATTCCATAACCTCCCCTCCCCAATTTTGCACAATTTATTGTATCACCATTGTCCACAATCTTTATATTACCATAAAGGTAGA
>JAOZPI010000053.1 GCA_029932835.1 archaeon
CTAGAGAAAATCCAGCTTCGGATAAATCTTGGCGATAGCGACTCTCCTGAGGGAATTGTTCTTGATGAGGCTAATATCCGTGATGCCATCGTAAAGGCTGATGATTATCTTTCCTCTATACAAAGGGGGAAGAAAGACGCTGAGACGCTTCTACGCGAGGTTGAGAAATTCAAAGAAGCTTCTGCTGGATCTTCAACTACAGAAAATGATAGACATTAAAATAATTCGTGACAGCCCCGACGTCGTCGAGAGGGACCTAAAAAAGCGCGGAGCTGATCTTTCCCCTCTCCACAAGGCTATTGAATATGACAGAAACTGGAGAGATGTCCTGAGGGAGGTGGAGAAGCTTAGACACAAGAGGAATCTTATAAACACGGAGATTGCGAAATCAAAGAAGAAGGGGGAGGATGCAGGAGATAGAATAAAGGAGATGCAGGCTGTTGCATCTACAATCCGAGAGAAGGAAAGAGAGGCTGAAAACCTAAAAGCGAAATTGAACGAATCCTTGCTCTTAATACCCAACATTCTGCATGAAAGCGTTCCGGAGGGAACAAGTGAGGACGATAACGAGGTTGTGAGGGTTGTTGGAAAGCCCAAAAAATTTTCTTTTGATCCCAAAGACCACATAGATCTGGGAACGATATGCGATCTTGTTGACATTGAAAGGGCTGCAAGGGTGAGTGGTTCCAGGTTTTACTACCTCAAAAATGAAGCAGTTTTGTTGGAGTTCGCAATAGTTCAATACGTTATGAAAATCCTCCTAAAGAGGGGTTTTGTTCCATTTATAACACCCGCTCTCATACGGGGGGAGGTAATGGAGGGAGCAGGCTTTTTACCTGCCGGCAGGGACGATATCTACAAGATAGAGGGAGAAGATCTTTACCTGGTCGGAACAAGTGAACAGGCATTGGCCGGATTGCACATGGGAGAGATACTAAATGGAGCGGATCTTCCCTTGCGCTATATGGGCTTCTCTTCTTGTTTTAGGACAGAGGCAGGTTCACATGGCAGAGACACAAAGGGAATATTCAGAGTTCATCAGTTTGACAAGATTGAGATGTTTATTTTTTCAAGGCCTGAGAACTCTTGGACAGAGCACCAATACCTTTTGGAGACAGCTGAAGAGATATATAAAGGACTAGATATACCCTATCGCGTCGTCAACGTCTGCTCCGGTGAGATGGGCACTACTGCTGCGAAGAAATATGACATAGAGGCGTGGCTTCCTGGCCAGGGCAAATACAGGGAGGTGGTTTCATGCTCAAACTGCACAGACTATCAATCAAGGAGGTTGGGAATACGCTATAGGGAGGCTCCAGGAGATAAACCCTCTTATGTCCATACTCTCAACTCCACGGCCAGTGCCATCGGCAGGACCATAGTTGCGATCTTGGAGAATTATCAGAATCCAGACGGCAGCATTTCGGTTCCGAAGGTTCTAAGGCCGTATATGGCTATGGATGTGATAAGGCCCAAGGTTAAGGAGCCTCGTAGTGATGGAAACCAAAAATCTCACAAAAAATTATAAAACCATTTTTAAATATACACCTATAAACATAGGCTCAAGTCAAGAATGGCAAGACAGGTGAGGAGATCAAAGGCAATTGATAAATGGAAACTGAAGAAGAAATATGAAGTTATAGCTCCGGATATATTTGGAAATGTTTCTGTTGGCTATATCTTTTCCAGAGAGGAAGCTTCTCTCATAGGCAGAACAATTGAGACAACCATGAGCAAACTCACAGATTCTAATCAGCACCACATCAAAGTAGGGCTTCGCGTTATTGGAACAAAGGGATTCACAGCCCTCACGGAGGTCTATGAAGTTGCTTTGTCTCGGGCTTATATAAGCTCGCATACAACACAAGGCGTCGATATTGTAGAAGATATCTTTGATTTGGAAACACAGGATAAGAAAAGAATTCGTGTAAAGGTTCTCATTTTCACGCGCCAGAAGATCCACAATAGTCAGAAGCGGCTCCTCCGTCAGATGGCCAGAGAGACCATATCTCAAATTGCCCAAAAGGCTACCTACGATAAAGTTGTTCAAGAGACTGTCTTTGGTAAGCTGGGTTCTATTCTCTTTAACAAAGGGAGAAAGATTGTACCGCTCGGCCGGGTAGAAATAAAGAATCTTGAGCTCCTAGGGCCCCCTCAAGCTCTAGAAACAAAATCTCAAATTTAAATGGACCTCCAGAAGATCCTTGTAATCTTGGGTATATTCTTCTTTATCTTGATAGGAATCTCACTGATGGCCTTTTTGTTTTTTCCCCTTCTTCCCTCTTCTGAAAAGTATATAGGCGTTGTTGATCTGGACGGGGAGATCTCCTTTTCTTCCACTGCATCACTTAATCCATATTCCATCAGAAATATGCTTGAAGACCTGAAAAATGACTCTAATGCGGTTGGTGTTATACTCAATATAAACTCAGGTGGTGGGGGTGTTGTAGAATCAAAGGAAATCGCGCGTTCTGTCTTAAGCCTTTCAGAAAAAAAGCCGGTAGTCGCGTATATATCCGGAGTGGGAGCTTCCGGGGCGTACTACATAGCAGCACATGCGAATTATATAATAGCTGATGAGGATTCCATAGTCGGGAACCTAGGTGTGGTTTCTGTGTATACTGTCTACAAAAACCTTTTGGAAGACAAACTGGGAATAAATGTTACTGTTATAAAATCCAGCGAATATAAGGACATTGGATCCCCATATAGATCTATGAAAGAGGAGGAGACACAGAGGCTTCAGGAGATCGTGAATACCATAAACGATGAGATCGTGTCAGAGATACAAAAGAAGCGGGGTCTGAGCAGGGCTGCGATAGAGGAGATAAAAACAGGGATGATCTTCCTTGGATCAGAGGCTCTGCAACTGGGCTTAGTGGATGAACTTGGGGGTATGGAACTTGCTGCTGAAAAGATACGAACTGTAACGAATACACCTGATGCCAAGATCAAGTACATAGAAAGGTCAAAATACACCGAGGAGGACCCCTATAAATCCAGTCTGTACTATTCTTTGGGTCTTGGTATCGGAGACTCCCTCTATAAGCACATTGGGGATTTCCGCCTCAGGTTCACCTCCCCTCTCTATACTTAGGAATCAAGCCAATACCCTACCAGTTTTCTGCCCTTTCCCCTCTCACAGCCCTTTTTGATTTATTTTTATAAATAAACATACAAACTAACCTCTACACAAAGATGGGCAGAGTAAAAACAAAGAATATAAAGAGGGTTGCCACAGAGCTCATAGATACATACCCAGATCAGTTTAGTGATAACTTTGAAGAAAACAAACAAAAGATAGAAGAGCTAACAACAGTCCAGAGCAAGCCTATGAGAAACAAGATAGCTGGGTATATCGTGGCCGTCAAGAAAAGGCTCGTTGATTAGTCCTCATTCAAGATGTGGATACTCGCTGCTGTGTTGCATGTGCTGTATTACATAAGTCCAGCCTATTGCGCCAACGCATTTGCAGTCTTTGGGGGTGGAAAACCTATAGATTTTGGACTTAGTCTATCTGGAAGGCGAATCCTTGGTGATGGGAAGACATGGCGTGGTCTCTTTATAGGCCTTTTTTTCTCCACACTCTTCGGCTTCTTTTGGTTCTCTGCCTCTTCCTCCGGTCCGCTAAGCCAGACATACTACAACGAGTTCAACTTCCATATCTCTAACCCTCTCTTCGGGTTTTACTTGGGTCTTGGTGCCCTTTTAGGCGACATCTCAGCCAGCTTTTTAAAGCGGAGGCTTGGGATACCACGGGGGCAACCCCTGTGGGTCATAGACCAGCTGGATTTTGTTTTCGGTGCCCTCCTCTTTGCATATCTCTTTGGTCTTCCCCTTCTCTCCCCTGTTGAGGTTATTATCCTGCTTATTATAACCCCAGCCTTTCACCTCTTCGGAAACTTCATCGCCTACCATACCAAAAAGAAGGTGGTTTGGTGGTAGCTCAGCCCTAACCTTTTTATACCCCCTATTTCTAATTAACCACATTTTCTAAGGGATTTAGTGCAGACCTCTGGTTTGTCTAAATTATCCCTATTACTTTAAAATGGGAAACGGAGAATTTTCCGCCAAAAAGCTGGAAGACGACAGGAGGAAATTTCGGTGGTACGATGAGCCCTATATGCGGAGGATGCTGAATTTGAAGGAAAAGCATGACCCCTTGGCTGGCTCTCCCCAGGCTAGGGGCATCGTATTAGAGAAGGTCGGCATCGAGGCCAAACAACCAAATTCTGCCATTCGAAAGTGTGTCAAAATACAGCTTATATCAAGTGGAAAGCAAATAACAGCCTTCGCACCAGGCAACCACGCGATCACATTTATAGATGAGCATGATGAGGTTCTCGTGGAGGGTATTGGCGGAAGAAAGGGTCGTTCATATGGTGATATTCCAGGTGTCAGGTACAAGGTTATCAAAGTAAATAACCAATCTCTTGATATGCTGGTGAAGGGCAAAGCTGAGAAGGCGAGAAAATAAAGGACATAAAACATGGATGACATAAAACTTTTCGGCCGTTGGGACTTTGATGTTGAGGTTGTGGACCAAGGGCTCCAAAGGTACCTTAACGTCTCTCCGGTCTTTGTTCCACACAGTGGTGGTAGGCACTCAAAAAAGAGGTTTTGGAAGGCTCAAAAGGTCTCGATAATAGAGCGTCTTATAAACAAAGTGATGAGAAGCAGCGTGGGCTCAAAGAAATTCGGAGGAAGATACCTAAGAGGGGGAGGGGCTACTGGAAAGAAATCACTGGCAACTAGGATTGTGGAAAAGACCTTTTCTATAATAGAGGAAAAAACAAGGAGCAACCCAATTCAAGTTCTTGTTGACGCCATCCAAAATGCAGCCCCGAGGGAGGAGACCACAACCATAATATACGGGGGTGTCCATTATCATCAAGCTGTTGATATAGCACCCATGAGGCGTATAGACATGGCCCTAAAAAACATAGTTATAGCTGCTTATGGCAACAGCTTTAACAAAAAGATTACAATTGAGGAATCCCTTGCAGAAGAGATAATCAATGCAGCCAATAATGATCCAAAATCTTTCGCAATAAAGAAAAAGGAGGAGACAGAGCGTATAGCTCAGTCTGCAAGATAATAAACGCAAAAAATGGGACGCCGTGAACAGATGGTGAAGAAGGTAACAACCCTTATGAAGGAGAAGGACAAAATTAGGAATATGGGCATCGCTGCGCATATAGATCATGGAAAAACTACACTCTCCGACAACCTCCTCTCAGGATGTGGCATAATTTCGGAGGAACTCTCAGGCAAGCAGCTTTTCATGGACTATGACGAACAGGAACAGGCGAGAGGAATCACAATCAATGCCGCAAACGTCTCTATGGTACACGCTTATGAAGGCAAAGAGTACCTAATTAATCTCATAGACACTCCTGGCCACGTGGATTTTTCCGGAGATGTTACAAGAGCCATGAGGGCTGTTGATGGTGCCATAATTGTGGTGTGCGCGGTGGAGGGGGTTATGCCGCAGACAAAGACCGTCCTGAATCAGGCTCTCAAGGAGAAGGTCAAGCCGGTTCTCTTCATAAACAAGGTCGATCGGCTCATAAATGAACTGAAGCTAAGCCCGGAGGCAATGCAAGAGAGGTTCATGAAGATCATAAACGAAGTAAACCGCTTGATATCCCAAATGGCACCGGAGGAGTTCAAAAAGGAGTGGCTGTGCGATGTAAAGTGTGGAAAGGTGGCCTTTGGGTCTGCGTATAACAACTGGGCGACCG
>JAOZPI010000006.1:0-6408 GCA_029932835.1 archaeon
CAAACAAGGCCTCCCTTATAGAATCCATAGCAGAGCTGGTGAAAAACAAGCACATAGACGGAATATCTGACATACGAGACGAATCTGATAGATCTGGAATGCGGATTGTTATAGAACTAAAGCCAAATGCACAGGGGGAGGTAATATTAAATCAACTCTATAAGCACACATCGCTTGAAACAACATTTGGCATAATAAACCTGGCACTAGTAGATAACAAGCCAGTCGTATTGAATATAAGAGATCTGATAAAGAACTTCATCAGGCACAGAAAGCAGGTTATCACGCGCAGGTGCACTTTCGAGCTAAAAAAATCCGAAGCGCGCGCACACATACTTAGCGGAATACAGATAGCCCTGAAGAATCTGGACCAAATAGTTCACCTATTGCGTAGTTCTAAATCCTTAGAGGAGGCAAAGAGAGCACTAATCACCACATTTAACCTCTCAGAGAAACAGGCCCAGGCAGTCTTAGAGATGCGCCTCCAGAGGTTAACAGGCATGGAAAGAGCGAAGGTGGACGAAGAGTATCACAATCTGCAAAAATACATAAAATGGCTGAAAGAAGTTCTCGCGGATGAGGCCAAGATAAACAATATCATACAGGACGAGCTACTGGAAATAAAAAAGAAATATGGTGACGAGAGAAGAACAGAGATAGAGGATAGTGAGGAGGAAATAGAAACAGAAGACCTCATAGCTCGTGAAGACATGGTGGTTTCTATAACCAACCAGGGTTATATCAAGCGCATGTCAGTTGACCTGTACAAAGCACAGCACCGCGGGGGCAAGGGGATCATAGCAATGGAAACGAAGGAGGGAGATTTTGTTGAGGAGCTCTTTATCGCTTCCACACATGATTACCTCTTGTTTTTCACTGATAAGGGGAGGGTGTACTGGCTGAAAGTGTATCAGATCCCACTTGGAGGTAGGTATGCGCGCGGGAAAGCTGTGGTAAATCTCTTAAACCTTGGTGATGAAAAGATAAGCACTGCGATAAGGCTGCGAAGAGACAATAACACTGCCAAATATCTAGCCCTTATTACAAAGAGGGGGTTAATCAAAAAAACGGATCTCTCATCGTATCAGCACCCAAGGAAAAAGGGCATTATAGCAATAAATCTAAGGGATGAGGATAAACTCGTTTGTGCTCTTTTAACCAGTGGAAACGATGAGATCCTAATCTCTACAGAGCAGGGAAAGGCAATACGATTTAGGGAAACAGACGCACGCCCCCTGGGGAGAACCTCTATGGGGGTGAAGGCGATAACACTCTCCCCAAGAGACTCTGTAGTCGGGGCAGTGGTCGTAGATAGAAGTGCCACCCTCTTAACGGTAACAGAGAAGGGTTATGGGAAGCGAACACCCTTCGATAAGTATCCCCTCCAGCACCGCGGGGGCAAGGGGGTTATAGATATAAAAACAAGTGGAAGGAATGGCTCTGTTGTTTCATCACTCACAGTTCACGATAACGACGAAATAATGTCCATAACCTCGGATGGGGTGGTAATTCGTACACCTGTTTCTGGAATTTCTAAAATTGGTAGGAATACACAAGGCGTGAAAATAATGCGTCTTGAAGGGCAAAATCGTGTTGTTTCCGTGGCGCGCGTTCCAAAGGAGGAAATCTGAGCATGTCCTCCTGTCTTTTCCTAGGAACAAAGTGAATAAAGTGGGCCTGGCCAGATTTGAACTGGCGACCTCTCGATTATCAGTCGAGCGCTCTAACCAGGCTGAGCCACAGGCCCATATTCTTATTAGAGGCGCTTTGTTTAAATACTATTTTTTAAGGTCCCGTAATTAATATAGGGATAATTAACAGCGAAATGGATAAGAGCGTTTTGATCGTGGGTGTTATTGCTGTTGTTGTGGTTATTGGTGTCACTGTTCTCCTATTTGGCAGCACGCCTACTCCATCTTCGCAGCATGAAGGCCAAGAGGGGACACAAAACACGCCAACTGCACATGACAATGAGGGGGAGGGGGATACCACCACAGAACAGCCCGCAGAGCCCCGAGCAAACGAAACCAAAAAACTGGAGGGGGGCGTCTTTGGCAATTATATTGATATCTCAGCTGAGGGGGATTGCCAGCTTTACAAGCATGTGGCAAAGGAGAAATACGAATGCTTTGGGACTGCCGGGAACTTCACAAAATACGCCACAAACGAATACAAACCCGTAGAGTCTGATAAATACTTCTGCAGGGCAACAAAATACGGTTGCAGGCTCTACCAGAAGGTGGAATACGTATTAGGTTAATATGAAACCTCTGTTATACCTCTTATGCCTTTTGGTGCTTACCACCTATATTCCTCCAGCCCACGCTTCTGAATGTGAGGCTGGTAAGACCTGTATAGCTGGAAACCTCTATGAGTGCTCCAACGGCTCTTGGGTTCTATCTCAAGATTGTCCATATGGTTGCAAAAACGCGTCTTGTTTGGCCTCCGCCCCACTAGAACCACAGGTATACTATGAGGTAAGGCTTACAGAGGAGAGAGAAAACCAGAACTTTATACCCTATATTCTTATCACTGCGATCCTAGTCGCCTCTGTTCTCCTTCTCCTGCGAATCCATGGGAGGCAGATTTCCAGCTAGATTGACACAAATAGTCGCTTGTGGAATGGTACGGAAAGCTACTTCCCTATCACAAGTTTCACCAATACCAAACCTGCAGCTACCAGTGTGCTCAGCTCAAATACTGAGAGCAGGATAAGGTTGCCCAGGATATCGCCCACAACTAACAACACCACAGCGACCATATATATCCCCACAAACACTGGCTGTATCTCTCTATTACCTCGTAGTATATAATAAAGCTGGATTATCCACGCTAATGCGATCAGTCCCAGCCCAGCATATACCAGTTCCATTTTTGTTGTCCCCTTTATTCAAAATTAATGGAGCCTTCTTTAAAAAGCTTAATCCTTGGGAAAAAGCCCCCGGAGGGATTTGAACCCTCGACCTACTGATTACAAGTCAGTCGCTCTAACCAGACTGAGCTACGGAGGCGTGTTATTCCTTGAATGTCATAATATAAAAAAGATGCCGGGAGCGGGACTTGAACCCGCGACTTCTACGTTACTCAGAGCGCATGAGTCCTTATGAGCGTAGCGCTCTAACCAACTGAGCTATCCCGGCAAAAATAGGGATAAAATTAGTTGGTAAGATTATAAGAAGACATACTTATATCCGCATCCTCCTTTATCCCAGCGGTAAGGCCTATGAATCCTCCAAGGAAGTTGGTGAGCCACACGAAGACAAGGCGATAGAGGAAGATTGTAGCTATAGCAATATTGCTTGTCATCCCTATACTCAACGCACTACTAGACACAACCTCATAAACCCCAAGTCCAGATGGTATAAATGATATTAACCCTGCTACAGACGCAACTATGTGCACTAAAAGGACAGAAAAGAAGGATATCTGGACGCCAAAGCCCAAGAGGAGGACATAAAGAGACAATACATGTGTCATCTGTGGTATCAAGAACAATAGGGTAGAGCTTATGAGCTGCTTCTTATTTTTTAAAACCGTGTCCAAGTTAGAGTATGACTTTTCGAATTGAAACTTAACAACAGCTAGATCAATATCCACCTTTCCTTTCTTCACCAAATTATAAATCTTGTTGTAAATTCTCATGAGTCTGTATATTACTCCCTCTACTAAATCCTTCTTTATAAGGAAGAGAATCCACCCTGTAGTTATAAGGGAGAATATCAGGACAATAACGACAACAGGGAGGAAAAATGCCGATGGTATCCCAACATAATATTGAGAAAGAATCACTGCTGCTGCAGAAAATATGCTAACTGATAGAGCCCAAGAAGAGACATACACGCCGATGGCGGCAAGAGACTTTGTGTATGAAATGCGATAGAATTTTTCCAGAAAATAAGCCATGCTTGCCTCCCCAAGCGGCGTTACGGTAGGCATTATGTTATCAATAAATGATCCGAATATCCATGCCTTTGAAAGTCCAAGAATAGGAGGCTTAAGACCTACTGACTTGAGAGAGCGATAGAGGACGAAGATGCCTGACGAAACAGCAAGGAGGTAGAGAAGTGCAGTGGCAAATATGGAGAGGGGGTTTATTCTTGAAATTGTTTGTATTATGTTTGCCTTTGTAAGATCGGATATTACATAAAAGCTGGAGATCCAGAGGAAAAAAACAACAACGGTGAAGAGATATTTTCTAGACATCGTAGAGAGTATTGAGGGTTTAATAAATAAAAAACCTTTTAAACAGAGAAGAGAAAATATAGCACGGGCCGGTAGATCAGCCTGGTAGATCGCTACCTTGGCATGGTAGAGGCCCCGGGTTCAAATCCCGGCCGGTCCATCTCAAAAGGAGGGAGATTTCCACGAGGACGGCCTTACGACAAGAGGTTTGCCTTGGAAGTCTCTCTTGTCGTCCCGGCGGCCGCACTACAGCCTTTTGGAAAAAGGCTGGCGAAAAGGAATTTTGATTAAACCTGTCCTTGCTCATCCTCGTTTGGCCGCTACTGTTAAAGAGGATGGCAAAAGGGGGAACTCTTTAACATCCCGGCCGGTCCATCTCAAGGTACAATCAGTCTCTGAGCACTACCTAAAAAAGAATTCTATAGAGAGTGCAAGGAGTGCAGTTAATATGCCAAAGATGGCCATCTTAGATCCACTGATTAGCATGTTCTCTCTGGAGATTCTTCCGATGCCAACACCAAGGGCGAAGAGAAGGACAAGTGTAGTAACAACCGCTGCCGTTATACCTGTTCTTACATCTACAAAGGCAAAGGGGAGCACAGGGACAACAGAACCCAGAAAAGTAGACAGACAGTCATATACTCCCCCGATCCAGATCTCCCTCTTTTTCGCTTTATAAATCTTTGTGTCCTTAAGTTTGATATCAGACCCTACCATAGCCCTCTCATATCGCCTAAATCCTGCGAGAATGCTTGCTCTTTCCGCCATAAAGGCCCCAAGAAGATTGGAGACAGCGTTTGCCATCCCCCCACTCAGCCCTGCTGCCATTATCACCTTCGCATTTCCCCCAATTGATGCCCCTAGAACAATGCCAAGGGTTGAGAGAGCTCCGTCTATCAGCCCTCGAATGAGGTACCTGAAGGGGGCCATTTCTAATCTTGGGGAGTTTCTACGTCCTCTACAATCTCCTTTCCAGCCACCACGTTATCCACGCTGTGGATAGTCCCCCCATGCTGGGCTATAACCTTCTCTATCTCATTTATCTTTAGGTTGTCCCCCTCTACAATTACCTTCAAGTTTATGACTTCTTTGTCTATCTCGCTGACAAGAATATTAGCTCCATGCACTGTTTTAACATCTGCCACATCCTGTGCTAACTTTGTCACATCCGCTATGTTCGGGACCATAACATCCAGCACCAATCTCCTCACCTTTGCCATACTCTTATTTCAATTTTAATTAAAAAAAGACGCTTCCTATGGACCGGGTCGCAACACTCTCGCTCCTGTCTCATCTCTTGAATAGATCCCAAACTCTGTTCCCTTTAGCTCTTCGGCATCAAATACCGGACCGTCCTTACACACCCTCAATCCCTTTGGATCTATTGCGCAGGCGCCACATATCCCTATTCCACATTTCATACGCCTCTCCAGGCTTGCCTGGCAGGGAATGCCTTCACGGAGGCAAAGATCCACTACTTTCTTCATCATTATCTCCGGTCCGCACGTAAGGACCTGTTTGCACTTCTCCTTCTCTTTACTACTTTCAAACACATCATACACATACCCCCCTTTTCCAAACGACCCGTCATCTGTCGTATATACAACCTGCGTTCTCTCTGTCTCAATTCTATCCCGGAATGCGATATACCTCTTGGACCTAGCTCCATAGAAGAGTATTACATCCCTCTTTCCGAGGAGGGGCAATATTGGTGCGATCCCGAGGCCTCCTGCCACAGCGCACACACTTCCCTTCCCCACTCTCCACCCCCTTCCATAGGGTCCTCTTATTCCTATGCGCTCCCCCTCCTCGACCTGAGATAAAGCCCTTGTAAACTCCCCCTTTATATCATAACTGATCTCCACCCTTGGAATCTGACTCAGACTGAATGGCTTTTCCCCTACCCCCGGTATCCACACCATTACGAATTGTCCTGCCTCTGCCTTCATCTTTATATCCAACGCTATTGTTTTTATTCCTTCCCCCTCCTCGCGGTTGTCCAAAACACGCGTCATTACAGGTCTATCCATGTGCTGCTCCTATAATCTCTTCTAAATCACGATATCCCTCCTCCCTCATAAACCCCTCTATCTCCCTCTTTACCTCTCCAAACACGCCGATCCCTCGATATGCCACAGCACTACCAATACCTACCGCGCGCGCGCCTGCCATTAGGGCCTCTATTGCATCTTCTCCATTTAGCACCCCCCCTACCCCTATAATAGC
>JAOZPI010000006.1:6418-19566 GCA_029932835.1 archaeon
TATTCTCACTGCTTCATACAGGTCATACACACACCGCACCATTATTGGCTTTATTGCAGGACCGCTCATCCCCCCCCTCTTGTTTGTGAGAATAGGGCATCTGGACCTAATATCAATAACCATTCCCGGCCCCACCGTATTGATAGCGGTGATCCCATCCGCGCCAGCCCTCTCTACAGCCTTTCCTATCTCCACAATTTGAGGAACATTAGGGCTTAGTTTTACGAGGAGGGGGGTTTTTACAACACTCCTTACCCTCTTGACTACCCTATTAGCAGATTCAGGAGTGGCACTAAAGGGGAGGCCAAATTCGTCCCCTACATTGGGGCATGATATGTTCATCTCAAGCAGATCTGCTTTCCCATCCAGCCTTTTTGCAACTTCTACAAACTCTTCCTCCTTGCTGCCATAGAAGGATACAATTATTGGTGTATGGGATCTCTTCTTGTATTCCTCTATCTCTCTTAGGGACTCTTCAATCCCACTGCTAGGGAGTCCAACAGCATTTAGATACCCCCCCACAACCTCAACAATCACCGGATTCTTGTGCCCCCCTCTGGGATTTAACCCAACAGACTTCTTTGTAACCGCCCCAGCCCCCGCCCTTGCAATTCTGACGAGGCTTGAGGCCGTAACTCCAAGGATGCCAGAAGCGAGGACAGTCGGGTTCTCCAGTCTTACTCCGCATATTTCTGTAGACAACATCTCACTTATTTTAGCTGGCATTAAAATAAATAGAGGCACTGAGAGCAATACAAAGGCGGATCCACAGAAACTCCGAACAGCACAGCCAAAATTTTTATACAAAAACTTACAAATTTACTATGCCTCGTTTTATTGTAATTACTGGCGGTGTTTTATCAGGGCTTGGAAAGGGTGTAACAACTGCTTCTATAGGAAAAATCCTCCAGTCTAAGGGGTTTTCTGTAGTTCCGATAAAGATAGACGGTTACCTCAACACGGACGCAGGCACAATGAATCCATATGAACACGGTGAGGTCTATGTGACTGATGACGGAGGGGAAATAGATCTGGATATAGGGCACTACGAGAGGTTCTTAAACATGGATCTTGGAAAGGAAAACAATATAACGACAGGCTCAGTATATGGGGAGGTTATAAGAAAGGAAAGACGAGGGGATTACCTAGGAAAAACAGTCCAAGTAATTCCACACATCACCAACGAGATAAAACAGAGGATAATGAGGGTTGCAAAGAAAGCAAATAGAGATTTTGTCCTTATTGAGGTTGGAGGAACCATAGGGGACCTGGAAAACATGGTATTTGTTGAGGCACTTCGTCAGCTCGCTGCAGAGAATCCCCACAAATTTTTGTTTGTACATGTGACCCTCGTTCCAACAATTGTAAGCGGAGAGCACAAGACAAAGCCAACTCAGAGGAGCGTGAGAGAGCTCCAGAGTCTTGGGATACAGCCAAACGTGATAATATGCAGAGCAGACAAGGAGCTATCAAAGAACATAAAGGAAAAAATTGCCCTCTTTTGCTCTGTTCCCAAAAATTCAGTTATAAGCAACCCAAATGTCGAATCCCTCTATGAGATACCCCTGATCTTTGAAGAGCAGGGACTCAGCGACATAATATTTAAGCACCTTAATCTAAAGCCAAGGGCACAGGACCTCAGAAAGTGGAGACAACTAGTGAAAAGGAGCAAGTATCCTCATGGTGAAATTACTATCGTAATTGTTGGGAAATATGCCCATCTAGAGGATGCGTACCTCAGCATAAAAGAGGCCCTGCACCACGCTGGAATAAAGAATGATGTTAGGGTTAATATTAAGTGGGTGGAGGCGGAGGACATAGAGGATGCAGGGCCAGAGAAGTACCTAAGGGACGCTGATGGGGTCATAGTTCCCGGGGGCTTCGGTGCAAGAGGAACAGAAGGAAAAATAAGTGCAATACAATACGTGCGAGAAAATAAGATTCCCTTCCTTGGAATTTGCTACGGCCTCCACATGGCTGTTGTTGAATTTGCCAGAAATGTGTGCGGAATGAAGGGTGCGAATTCAACGGAAGTCGATCCTAAGACCCCCTATCCGGTTATAGACCTCCTGCCGGAGCAGAAGAAAACTAGTGAGAAGGGCGGAACAATGCGGCTAGGGGCTTATAAGTGTGAGATTAAGAGGGGAACAACAGCATATAAAGCCTATGGTAAAACACAGATACTGGAGAGGCACAGGCATAGGTGGGAGGTGAACAACAAATTTAGAAAGAGGCTTGAAGCGAAGGGGCTTATAATTTCTGGGATCAACAAAGATAGGAACCTCGTCGAGATCATAGAGCTCAGGAATCATCCATATTTTATTGCTTCACAATTCCATCCAGAGTTCAAATCCCGGATAGAGAGACCAGCTCCCCTATTTGACGCTCTCGTCAGAGCTGCCACTCCCCTCAGCAAGTGATTCTTTCGCAGGAGGCTTTTCTGATGTAGGTTTTCTCCCCCTCTTGATCCTCTTTGATATCGCTTTCTTCCATATAATTACCACTACAAAAATAAGGAGTACTATGGGGAGGGGATTTATGGACTTACTCTCCTCCTTTCCCTTTTCTTTTGTACCTTCCTCCCCCTTTTTTAACCTCTCAACGCTCCATACTATCCTATTATTGCTTTCATCAACCTCATGGATCTTGTTCTCTGGATCCACAACCACGCTAAGGTTCTGGGAGGTTTCGGAGGGAATGTATGTTATCTTAAATTCCACCCCTTTTTTCTCCCCAGCCTTTATATCTATCACCTTCCTATCCAGTTCCTCCTCTCCAGATGGCTTTTCTAAGTTTATAACTGCTACCACTCCACTTAGATCCAACCTCCCCTGGTTTGATATTGTGACAGGTACTCTGGTTGTTACCTCACTCTTCGCCTCCCTTATTGATACAGGCAGATTGCCCTCAACCCACAAATCATTATCAAAGCCCCTGTAGGCACCGTTATTTCTCTCATCAGACTCGTTCACCTGGTTTAGCCCATCAACTACTGCGTAGATTCCGACCTGTCCCGGAGGCAGAACAACCCCCCACTCAAGGGTTGCATTTTCCCTATCCCCAGGATCGAGCCTTCCAATAGATGCATTTCCAATCAACATGTCCAAGGATGGATCCCTTCGGTAGAACAATACGGTACTGTTCCCAGCTTTTGCCTCCCCCCTGTTCTTCACCAGAATGCTTATATTGATCACATCATTATACTCTGGAAAATTGTTGGAGAAGGAGATCCCTTCTATAACCAAATCCGGTTTGCTTTTGGAGTCCAGAAGCTTTACTTGATTGCTAAACAAATATGCGATCACGATTTCTAGGTTTCCATCCCTGTCTATGTCAGCCAGCGCCGGCGAAGCAAGGGCGCCAGTCCCTCCATCATATACCCATTTCACCTTTCCATTTTTTATATCGATGGCTCTTACCTTTCCCTCTCTGGTCCCTACAACAGCTTCAATGTCCCCGTCTCTGTCTATATCAGCCAGCGCCGGAGAAGAAAATGCACTCCACCCATCTGTTTCTACTTCCCATAACTTCCGTCCTTCCATATCCACTCCATAAATTCGGTTATCTGGATTCTTTATGTAGAGATTGTACTCTGTCCGGTCGATAGTTGTTCCAAACACTATAACTGGAGAACCATCAATTATTGCCACTCCTGGAGATGAGGAGATGTTTCCATTAGTGGAGAACACCTTCTGTATTTTCCCACCACTTACAATATCCAAGTCGCCCCCTTGCGTCCCTATCACTATAACCCTTTCTCTCCCATCTTCTATCACTGCAGGGGTTGAAAAGGCAACCGGCGACCCGAGATCTACACTCCAGCTCAGATTGCCACTAGCATTCACTACATACAACAAACCATCTGAAGCCCCAAACACAACGTCGTTTAGATCATCTCCATCCAGATCTGCAATAGCTGGAGAAGAGGTTATAGAACCATTGACATGATATCTCCACTCCACAATTCCGCTTTCTCCATCAATTGCATAGAGGTAACCCCGTGTGTTCCCTATTAGCACCTCCGGATTGTTGTCTCTGTCTATATCATAAACCCCTGGAGACGACAAAAAGGACCCAACCTTGGCATTCATCTTCCATAGCTCTTTGCCGTCATATCCCCTAAGTGCATAGACCTCAGGCCTATTGGTCCCGAACACAACGTCGTTTAGACCATCCCCATCCAGATCTGCAATAGCTGGGGAGGAATAAATTCGTGTATTTGTTGAGAAGCTCCACAGTATAGAACCATTGCCTCTAATAGCGAACACATTTTTTTGTCTTGACCCTCTTGGTGTGTCTAAACACACTATGATTTCTCCCTTGCTGTCTCCATCTAAGTCTCCGACTGCCGGCGATGAAAAAACACCATTTGGAAGGGTGACGCTCCAAGCGACAACAGGGTGTGCGAGATCTCCTGTTTTATTGGTATATCCACTTCTTTCAAGGTTTCCTCTAAACATAGGCCAGAAGGACGCAGATACTGCCGACGACAATACAACTACCACAACTGCAACAAGGAGACTACGCATCAGTCCGTCTCTTCGCTCTTTCATATATCTCTTATCTGCGTTAAAATAAAAAACCCCCACAGAGCTTGCCACAAAGGATGATAACCGGACCTACTCATATCTTAAAACAACTGCTGGTTGCAGAGATGCTGCTTCTCTGGCTGGAAGAACCCCCCCCAACACTCCCAGAAATATAGCAAATATAAATGCTTTTATAATCAACACGGGAGTCACTGTAGCGATACCTGCCTCCCCCAGCATTCCGTTAACAACACTGACTGCCATATAGCTAAACAAAATACCAAACACAGCGCCTGCAATCCCCAAAGCTACAGCCTCCACCACGATCTCCACTAATATCTGGTGTGTGGTAGCTCCCAATGCCTTCATAGTTCCGATCTCTCTTCTCCTCTCCCTAATGCTCATAAACATAACATTCATTATTCCCAGAGCAGCTATTATAGCTGCAATAGAGCCCATTCCAAAGGTTATAACACTTATCTGCCCTACAAAGTTCTCCGCTCTTTTCCTCAAATCCTCGTCTGATCCTGCCTGCACATCATCAAACCTGCTCTCTATCTCATCCGCCAACTCGTCCGCATTCCTTACGTCTACAGGCTTTACTACAAATACAGTCACCTTATCTTCCTTTCCTAACATATCTTGTGCAGTTTTCAGGCTTGTTATCACCCCCCCATCCTCTTCTGTTCCTGTTTTCTTCAGCACTCCGACCACTTCATATTTTTTCCCTTGTATCTCTATTTCATCTCCTGTCCGATATCCTGTCTCGTCCGCGTAATCAGATCCAAGCACCACTTCGTCTGTGTCCTCTTCCATCGCTCTCCCCTCCTTATACTCCACATCAAGGCCAAACATATCCACATCTGTTGGATTTACGCCGACTATTGCTCCAACACCCGACGCGCTACCAAAAACTATACCAGCTACCCTCTCCACACCAGGCAGGTCACTAATCTCCTCTCCTATACTCTCATCTAACTCACTATACTGGAAGCTCATCCAGCTACTCCCCTCTTGTGATACTGTAATAAGACCAGAGAGGTAGGACATCTCATTATTTATAATACCTTCAATACCCTCTGCAAACGCGCTGAGCCCGGTTACAAGAGCAATCCCGATTGCTACCCCTAAGATGGTCAATATTGTTCTGAGCCTGTGTCTCGAAAGCTCCTTTATTGTAAGATCAAGCATCATTTCTTATCGCCTCTATTGGGTCAACACTCACAGCTTGGTAAGCAGGATACAAGGAGGCTATAACCGCTATGAGAATCCCATAAATGAAACTCAATAGTGCAAGCCTTGGAGTTACAGAGGCTATTGGGAAGCCCATTTGGGAGTTTAAAACATCTGTTCCGAGGTACCCTACTATTATACCCACCACCCCCCCGGCAATAGCAAGTATCAAACCCTCCTCTATGACCATCATTAGGATTGTCCCTCCCTCAGCTCCCAGCGCCTTCATTATGCCAAACTCCCTCTTTCTCTCCGTAACGATCATCATCATCGTGTTTATGATCCCTATGGCAGCTACAATCGACGATATAATGCCAATTGCAAGCGTCATAATCCTCAATTGATCTATTGCCTTCTTAGCTCTTTTTATCATTTCCGATGTCGTCAGAGCGTCCACATCACTATATCTTTCCTCTATCTCGTCTGCAATACGATCGGACTCCTTCACATCAGCTGGTTTTACAACGATCACAGAAGCATAGGATTCCATCCCATAAGTCTCAGCTATTGACTTGTAGGGTCCTATCGCGGCGTAATCAATGAAGCTCTTGCTCTCTTTCAGAATACCCACTATGCTGTATTTTTCTCCCCTGAGTTTTACCTCATCTCCAACTCCCAAGTCCTTGGCCTCTGCCACACTGTATCCAAGGACAAGCTCTTTGCTCCCCTCTTCAGGCCATCCTCCCTCCTTAAATTCTATATTTTCAAGGTTAAACATCTCCAAGTTCTCTAAGTCCACCCCGCTTATGAACAGATTTGAAGAAGGCTCCATAACTCTAATAGTAGGACTCGCGGCCTCCACACCCTCAATCTCCCCAATTTCATCTACCATGTCCATGTCTAAACGAGAATTCAATCCAGGAATAGACTGCATGTTTCCTCCCCCCTTCTCCACTACCATCACAAGCTTTGATGCAAGCTTCATCTGCTCCTCTGCCATACTGTTTATCCCCTCTGAAATAGACCCTAGCGAGACTATTGCTGCAATTGCGAGAACTATACCAAATGCGGTAAGAAAGCTCCGGATTCTGTGTCTCCATACAGACCGGAGCACCATATCAAGAAACATCTTACTTGTATTTGCTTATGTCTATCTTTGGTTTAGCCTTCCTCTTTTTTCTTAGGTACCACCATAGAGCAACAACCACTACTATGACAATTACCAGAAGGGGTAGAGGGGATTCCTCCTGCAAGATCTGGTCACTTCTAAGGTGTATCTCTTCCTCCACAACTGCGCTGCCATTGGGCTTACCATAATCCTTATACGAAATCCTGGCAGTTATGTCTCTCTGAGTTGGAAGATCAAACCTAAAGATCTTGTGCTTGTTTATATCTATCTTGTCTACAAATCCCCTGCTTATCGTCTTCCCATCCTCTATGATCTCCACCCTTACTGCGTTTGCCTCTTTGTTCCCATAATTTGCTATATCCACCTCCATAATCTTGTCCTCTTTGTCCACGTCCACATCTATCAACCTAAGATCCACATCACCACTTACAACAATGCCCAATGGTTTGGTCTCAGTTATTTGCTTCTTCCCCCCTTCTCTCTGGTAGGTTATAGAAAGGGTGCTCTCAACCGGAAGTGCCTCTGCGTCTTGGTCCACATCAAATTCAAACTCCACATACTTTGTTTCTCCCTTCTCTAGAGAGTCAATAAGCTTTTCGTTGGACCCCCTTATGTGTACCCCCTCTCCTGTATTCAGAGAAAAATAAAGATTTTCAAGCTTCACGTCCCCCACGTTCTTAACACCTATCCTCACCTTTCCTGTTTTTCCAGGCTCCAAATCAGATTCTATAGAATCTATTACAATCTCTGTTCCAGGACTTACTATAGTAACAGCAACTGCTTGAGAATCTACCTGAGTAGTTCCCGAAACATCAGTGTACGTAACCCCTACTGTTATGGGCTGGATTCCGACAATAGCGCTGTCGCTGGCTCGTATTTCGAATGTTTTTTCTATAGACTCTCCAGGTCCTATTGAGCTTATTGTGCTCCTCACCTCACCAACTGGATACACATAAGTACTGCTTGGTGATAGAGTCACTACCAAATCCCTTATTGTGCTCCTTCCAGAGTTTTCTATAGTTATCAGCATCTTCCCGGTCCCGCCAGGTGTTATCTGCGTATCGTGCGCGTAAATAGCGAGATTTGATCGATAGGACACTGTTATTGGTATGTTTATCCTAAAACTAGATGTGTTGGTGGTTCCATACCCATAGCTTCCTCTGGCCTCCACAGTATATGTCCCGGGAGATACAGAACTTGCAATTCTTACGGAAAATGCAGCGGAAGAGGTAGAAGCAGGACCTAGGGACCCAAGCTCAGCGGTCCCAGAGGTTATTATAATGCCACTGCTTCTGCTCACCAGCTCAACCTCAAGATCTTTGATGCTTCTAGAGGTGTCTTCGTTTTCGATATTCACTATAATCTGTGCGCTTCCTCCTGGGTTGACACTGCTTGGTGTTACTTCATAACTTACATCCAGACTGGGAGCGGCAGCGACCGCACATCCCATTACCAACAACAAAGCCAATACAAAATATTTTTTCATTTTTTAACCCCATTTAATTCCTATCACGAAGCCAGTAATATTATGTGATCCTCTGGCTCTATATGAATTTGAATTGTTCCATTGCAATTTTCGCTTACTACTCCTCCCTCTAAGAGGTTTACTACTCTCTTCCCTTTAAGAGCTCCCATTTTTATCTTTACTTCCTCCCCTTCATCTGGGCGGTAGTTGTGGATTCCCAAGAGTATTTTTCCTCCCCCTGTTCTATAATCTGCCAAAATGTACGGATTTGAGACATAGATAGAGGGCTTTAGGCACAGAGCCTTACGGTAAATCAGATCCAACCACTCATATCTTTCCTTCCATGTGAACCATGCATCTCCAATGCCGAATAGCGAGATAGCAGTGGAGTAGCATCCCCCCTCCTTCCCATTAACCACAACAGCTGGAGCTCCACCCTTCCGATCAAACCATGCTATTGCCTTCCCCCCTGCCAATTTGATGTTGTCCCGGTATTTCCACAAACTGGTTCTACGATTATACGGTATCTCATCTGAATACAGGACCTTGCTTTCCCACCTCGTCTTCCACGGATATGGCGATTCGTATTCGCTTACATGGTCGTCATCCCAGAGATTTTTGTCCACCAGCGCGTCTGACACATCTATACCAAAAACCCCTTTTATAGTCTTCTCCCATACTCCCCTGTTCCTCCTATGCCCATATTCATCCATTATCCCCGGGAGATCCGCGTTTGCATGTATCTTCGTTCCGCCCTTTGCGATCTCATTAAGAAGGGAGAAGACATCGTTGAACATCTTCTGATTTCGGGGGAACACAATAGCTTTGTACTTCTTGTAATCGCCTTCCTTTAATTCTCTCCTGTTTATAAAGGTCGGTTTGAATCCCAAGCGCTCCAGAGTGCCGAACATGCCCTTCATCTCGGCCTGATACCGCAGAAGTATGGTATCTGTGGCATCATCCCAAAAGAATGCTATGTCTGCTGGCCGTGGTTTGGAATTTACAAGATACTGGGAGATGTTCAGCCTGTCCATGGCCTCAAAAGCCTCCCTTACCGCATAGTAAGCGGGCTTTGGCTTCTTTTTGGTGTCTACAATGCCGAACCCAACCTCTCTTTTTGTTAGCCCCCATGCCTCTCTATCGCTCCAGTGGAACACACACACCCCTATGGCTCCACTCTCCAATGCCTCCCATATAGCGTTCTTCAAAAGCCTTGCCTGTCTGGTCCTATTCATCCCTGGATACATGGTCTCTGTGTCAGTAAATCCAGTCTCAGTGAGCATAACAGGCAGCTTGGAATGGTGCAATGCCCTTTCTATCCCCCATTTTCCTGTCGCTAGTTCGTCGTCCATTAACCCCCATGGATAATTGTTTATGCTCCAGAAATCAAGGGGAGCTCCTCTTCTTCTGCACGCTTCGGCTATCTTTTCAACATCCTCTGTATGATACCTTTCATCTTCCTCTCCCCATTGCATCCCTACGCTAGAATAAGAAACTAGGTGGTGTGGATCCACCCTTTTTATAGCCTCTGCTCCTGTAGCAACAAACTCAGCTATACTTTCCTCTCTCCACTCGGTCAGATCATACCAGCTTGCTTTGTCTCTGGCTATGTACTCAAGCCCGTTTGCCCCTGACTTAAATGGAGTTGGCATGTCTACCTCGCTGAAGTCTTTGTATGGGTAGTGGGGCAAATAACCCGGGGTTTCTTCATTGTCTCCCTTCCACTTCTTGTTAAGGGCTGCTATATCGCCGTACTTCTCTGAAAGCCATTTTCTAAAGGCCCTTTTTGAATCTGCATCATAACCATCATATTTATTGCTCCATAGGCCCAAGTATCCGTACTCATTTCCAACAATCCAGGCGGCGATGACATCGCCAAGATCCTCTCTCTCCCCGCCTGCCGAATAGCGAGATGCTACTGCCTGAAGAAAGTCCCTAAACTGCTTCCGTACTTCTGGGTTTTCATACCTTATTATATCTGATTTCCATTCCCCCTCCGGGTGGTCTGGATATGGCGGGTGGAGGGTGTACCATTCATCAGGGAACCAGTCGGGAGGCCATTGATAACCTACAAGAGCAAAGACCCTTAGCCCCCTCTTTTTTGCCTCCTCCAAAAGCATGTCATACCTGCTCCAGTTAAAGACGTTGTCTTTGGTCTCTATGTGCTTCCACACAAAATCAACACGTATGGCATTTGCTCCCATGCCCTCCATCATACTCAGGTCGGTTTCTAATTCTCTCTTGTCTTGCCACTGCCCTAGGGCGGCGTTCCAAGTCTGATATGCAATTCCGTGTGGTAGCCAATATCCTCCCCTTCCTCCGTTCTCTGTCGGATCCCAGAAGTACCCGTCCTTAATACTTACATAATTTGACCATGGCGTTGGGGCGTTTGCGCTGGTGTTCCTGCCCCCCCTTGATACGTTGATGTTCGTCCCTGTGCTTGTATTCCCCTTAACACCTATGTGATCGTCCTCCCCCCATTTGGTCGGTTTGTTTGCTCCCTGGTTTGGGGTATAAAGAGTATAAAGTAAAATGAGAACAATAGCAAGACCTACTCCAATCATCACGCAACCCCTTACTCTAGGCTTCCATCCCCCCTCTCCTATTTTATACTCTCTGAACACAGTCCCCATCTTCTTAATAACCTATTTTCTCCCCTTTTTTATTTTCTTTCCCCTTTTTATTTTCTCTCTCGCTGACAAACCTTCCATCCTCTATATGTAGTTCCCTCTCTGCTCTCATTGCGAGCTTCTCGTCGTGCGTTATTAGTATAAGTGTGATTCCCTTATTATAAAGGTCCTCAAGTACTTCTATAACCTTCCTTCCACTCTTGCTGTCAAGATTCCCGGTGGGTTCGTCTGCCAGCACCATCTTGGGATTATTTATAAGTGCTCTTGCAATCGCAACTCTCTGGCGTTCCCCACCACTCATCTCCAGTGGCTTGTGCTTTGCTCTCTCTCCTATTCCTACAAGATTCAGAAGTTCAACTGCACGTCCCATTGCCTCCCTCTTTGATACTCCATCAAATCTCATAGGAAGCGCCACATTTTCCTCTGCCGTAAGACCTGGAATAAGATTAAATGTCTGAAAAACAAATCCAATAGTCCTTCTCCTTATAGTAGCAAGTTCATTTTCACTGAGAACAGATATATCAACTCCCCGCAAATAGATGCTTCCAGAAGTAGGAGAATCGAGGCACCCAATAATATTCAAAAGAGTGGACTTTCCACTTCCGCTAGGGCCTGTAATTGATATGTATTCGCCATCTCTTACGCTTAGGTTTATTCCTCTAATTGCAGGCACCTCTACTCTTCCAAGAAGGTAAACCTTCCACACATCCTTCATCTCCAATATGTTCTCTTTCATGCCTCCTCCCACACCTCCCTTATCTCCTCTTTAGCTTTTTTTAGAATCCTCTTGGTCTTGTCTACCTTTTCTAAGGACCCTTCCGATCTATCTAGAATTCCCCTCATGATCTCGTCTCCTATGCTCTTCATACTTGCGACAATCTCGTTTATCCTGTTTTTTTCCCAGAAGTTCATAAAGTTTTGCACGACGTCGTTCACAATCTTTTTGTTCCTTTTTAGATACCTCTCCCCCTCCTTTGTAAGTCTATATTCCTTTCTTCCGTTCACGATTTCATACTTTATAATTCCCTCCTCTTCTAATGCCTTCAACTGCGGATAAATCGCCCCGCTGCTTGGTTTGTACCCTCCACCTGACCTTTCTCCTATTGATTTCATGAGCTGGTATCCGTGCATTGGCTCACTCAGAAAGTGCAAGATCAGATATCTGAGATCCCCCCTACTGAGAACACCCTTCCCTTCTGGTCTTATACTCTCGTTGGACATTTTAAAAATAGATATATCTAGATATATCTACTATAAAAATAAAGAGATAAAAAGGTCAGAGATAGGGAGATCTTAATCCAAGGCGAAGCAAACACTAACTATAAAGGGCCCTAAAGACATCATACTCTGTGACAATCCCCACCATCCTTCCCCCTCTCTCAACAGGAAAACCACCAAGTCTGCGGGCAATCATAATTTCTATTATTGCCTCAATCCTGTCATCTGGACGGACGGTTATAACATAATCACTCATTATGGACCCAATTCTCTCCTTTTCCAAGATCTCTGCTGCCTTGGAACTTCCGAGCCTTGCAAAATCGTTGTAGGATATAAATCTGAGAATATTGCTGGTTCTAAGCATACCCACAAGCTCATTGTCATGGATTACTGGAAGCCTCCTAACCCCCTTATTGATCATAATCCGAGCAGCATCCCCAAGCGACATTCCAGGGGTGGCGGAGATGACATCTGTAGTCATGATATCCTCAACGAGAATTCCTGTCTTCCATCTGGCTGCCCGTTTAATGAAGTCTATCTCTGATACAAATGCGACAACCTCCCCCTTTTTGTCAACTATAGGGCACCCTCCGACCCCCTGCCTTAACATCCTCTCAGCCACTTTTTCAACCCTTTCCGTCTCCTTTGCGTACACGACCTTCTCGCTCATAATCTTTGCTATCGGGAGGTTCACAGCCGCAAATATATTCCCCCCAAACTCCTTTTCAATAATCTGATATTTCTCCCCTCCCCCAAACAGATTTACAAGGTCCCGTGCGCTCAAGATCCCACTCAATTTCCGTGTCCCCGCATCCACTACTGGGGTCCTTCTTATGCCGTTATCAACCATAATCTTACAGGCCTGTTTGACTGTTGTGGTAGAATAGGCGACAATAGGCTCCCTTGATGCGAACTCCAGAAGGCTTCCTCTCTTCAAGGATCTGAACACTTGGGGTCTCTTTCGTCGTGGTGGAAAGACCTTTGGACCCCTCCTTGTTGCCATT
>JAOZPI010000054.1:0-2665 GCA_029932835.1 archaeon
AAGGCGATCTGCTGTGGAATCCTGGATCACAGCATGGGATTTTATATTTACAACCGCGATTATGAGAACCGTGACGAAGAGGGTAAATACCAACATGCTCATTATGTAACCTCTTCTTCCAAGCTTCCACTTTTCTTTTATTCTGTATCTCATCTCCCTACCTTCACATATAATTTTTTGAGAGTGTTGTGCGCATCTGTATAGAAAAAGCGCATAGATACCGCTATGGTTTGTGGATCCATGTTATAGGGATTAGAGGTGTAGTCCCAAACCCCGGAGACATCAATTCTCACATACCGCCTCTTTGCAATAGCATCTATAGACGCCCTTAGATCGTCCTCAAAGCCGGATGGATCCACATCTGCATTCCATCCAAAGCTCTCTCCTATTGCGTCCGCCACGTCCTCGGATATTGTATTAAGAGAGTAAATCTCCTTTGAGGCAGCCTGCTGTGGACTGCTGAGGAGCAAAGCCAAAACACCAATAAAAACAAACGAGATGGAGTAGGCTAACATCGTATCTAAAGTTGCTATCAAACCACGATCATGTCTGCCTCTCCACCCTGCTAATAGTTTTCGGCGATCCATTGTCGTTTTTGCTTCATGGTTATATCCATTCCACAAGGTCATTTGATGTCTTCCCAAACGGTGAACGAGAGAGCGACTATTTTCCCCCTCTCCACACTACCAGTCCCATCCGAGAGGAGGAGGTATCTCTCCTCAGATGCGGAGGTGGTGTTGTAGATTTCCAGCGCATACTGGGCCTTATCGTCTGGTATAGACCAAAGCCTTGATTTATCGCACACAGGGGATCCATCCCATAAGCCCCTCGCTCTTACATAGTACACATATCCTGAGGGCAGTACCTTTCCCCCACAATCATCAACAACGTTAGCAAAATCCTGACAAGACCCCCACTGAGGCAGAGAGCCCCCAGCCCTAACACCAGCCATAACGCATTCGGAAAAGGAGTTGACAATGCCCTCAAGCTCATTGCCCCTGTCTATAGCCCTCATCTCCTCTTCCGAGAGGAATAGGTATTGCAGAGAGCTTCCCAGAATCATCATTATTGGAAGCAGAGACAAAAGAACATCTAAAGAGAATATCTGTCCTTGGGTTCCATTTGAGATGTCTGATGGTCTCATCCTTAGGTAACCAGATCTGCGTCTCCAAAGAGGCGACCCCTGCACTTAAACTCGCTCACTGCCAGAGCCGAGGTTATTCTCTGTCTTGCCAGGGCGCAGTTCTCTGAAAAGACATAAAGTTTGTAAGAGGGGGTAGATGGGGGAGTAAAATCCTCGTCTATCCTGATGAGGTATGTGGTGGTTCCCTCCAGGGACAATTCGAGGCAAATACCCTGCGCTAAGGCCCTAGCCTTCGCTGTTTCTGTAATTTGGGTATCGTACACCAGGGCTCTTTGGAGCAGTGCCCCAACTGCAAGCAGGATAAAGAGCACGATAAACATAAACTCCAGGGCTGTCTGGCCCTTGGAGCCTGCATGCTTCCAAACCCTAGTCAATAAGACAAGTGCATTTGATTCCATCTGGTTCTCTTTTACAGTCTTTGAGGATTAAAGTAGATCCAGGAGAAAGCGAGCCTACAGGCGGAGTACAAACCAGGGAGATCCCCAAGGAACGCTGGATTGAGATACCTCCTGAGGAGAGGATCAGGGTGTGGGGCAGGTGTGAGAAATCTACAGAGTAGTCCACTGCCACACTCTTGGAGTCGTCATTGGAGTAGGTATCGGGGAGGGTGAGGTTGTATGTGATTTCCCCAGTTTGGAGCTTTTGTACTTCATTGAAAAGTATGTGCAGGTTGCTGGTTATGTGATCAGATACCGTGTTGAGAACCATTCTGGTCTTTGGAAGAGAAGCAGAGAGGGTGGTGACTTTAGAATATGAGAGGAGAGAGCTGATTATTACAAATACAAGTATTATCGCAAAGGAGAGGTCCATAGACAACTGCCCCCTGCCATTCCGCATTGATCTCTTTTTTATTTTCATTTCCCTTTGATCACACTACAATGTTCCATACTCCCGGAAGGCTGTAATAATAGCGAGGTTTTATCGCAACTTCTGTGAGATTTGCGGGGGATTTGCGCGCGTACATATGCAGGTTAAACCCAGACTCGCAGCAGAATTTTATAGGATTCCCTTCGCTGTCCAAAAAGGTCGTGCTCTGCCCGCGAACAATAGTTGAGTCCTTTTTGACAGAGCAAAAGGGAAAATAGTGCGGGTCCAAGGGGAAAGAGAGATGCTCGGTTATGTTCATATAAAAGAAGGGGGTACTCACAGAGTTTGCCTTGTCATACCAAAAGGGCCTTCCATCATCCCTTACGACACGGTAGTTGGAAGCAGGGGTGGAGGGCAGGTCCCTGTAGAGGATAACAGCAAGGGTGACGGTGCTCTTGTCCTTGTCATACCAGATATCCACTGTGTTCCACGGGATGTGAACCACAAAATCTGTTCGTTCTCCTGCCCCCCCGTTTCCTACCATAGAAACCGCCTGTGAAAGTTCCCTGAGGCTTGTGTATGCAAGTACAAGATCATTCGTGTCTATATGCTTTTCAACTCCTTGTTGGATCGGTCCGCTCAGCCACATGGCCAGCACAATAAAGACTACATAGACCATGAGAACTCCAGCCTCAAAGGATAGCTGCCCCTTCC
>JAOZPI010000054.1:2675-5633 GCA_029932835.1 archaeon
CCCCCAAGATCAACAATTGCACCCATTTATTTTTACAGTCCCGAGATCATTTTTGAAACACAAACACTCATCATCCACATCAAAGTTACAGAAGAGCTCAACCCTAGAGTCTCGTGTTGCATAGAAGTCGCCCCGCTGGAGAAGCAGAGAAACGCTTAGAATAGAGGGATTATCCGAGATCCGGGTAAATGTGTAGGTGGTATACGACAGGGAGACGTTCCTATCCTGACATGAGAAGGACGGATTACCCAATATGGAGATGTCTTTTAGAAGGGGAATGCGCATTTTCGCCTCTGCATTATTGCCACTAAGAGCCACCATTCTGGCCTCTCGGGAGATCATATCAACCACGTTTTGGGCTATAGCTGCCGAGCCAATCGCTTCAGATGCAGATCTAGACATCTTGGATATAGGGAGAGTTACAGAAGAGAAGAGGAGCAACAAAAGCATCAAGATTACTGCAACTTCCAGGGTTATTTGCCCGCTCTTTAGCATCCGATCAGGCTTCATGTCTAACCTAATATTAAGGGCCTATTAGATAAAAAGAAACTATCAAAGAGAGAAGACTAATAGCAAGGAGGAGGACAGCGTCTTTTAGAACTATGTAAAAGGCATAGGTTCCCCACTCATGCCGGACAAGTGCAAAAGAGAGCAGAACTCCAGAAAGACCAGCAAAGAAGAAGGAGAAGAGAGTAGGGAGGTAAATAAAAAAGCCCATAGTACCGGGGAGAGGAACGAGAACGAGAGAGGAGAGGTCCCAAGCTATCAGGAGTATGGCACCTGCGCCAAGGAAGAGGGAGAGGGTAAAGCAGAGGAGGATAAGGAAAATGCCATCGGTGAGACTCCATTCCTTGTTAACATACTCTCTCTGATAGTGAAACACGCTCTCCCGACAAGGCAGGTGAGTGGAGCAACTGCCTCCAGAGTATGTGGAGTCGGAGGGGAGGATACTGTACCAGAAAAGAAACGATGAATAAAGACCAGCGGAGAGGAGGAGGATCACAATAATTATGCTCCCATATTTTCGTAGAAAGGAGGGCCCTCCTCCAACATCAGCGACTATTGCCTCTTCCCTCTGCAGCAAACCGTAAAGAGGGGGGGTTAGGCCTATTGTGAGGAAGGAGATAGCCAATATAGACGCGTATGCCGGAAAGATGTAATAAGAGAAGAAAATGGATAAAGAGGAAAATAGAAAGGCCATAAGCGGCCACTTCAACCACCTGTAGGCTAAACTCCCGGCCATAGCTTAGGTGAGTATCCAGGTGATGATCTGGGTCCTCGTGTTGTCAATAGTTTCACTAAGACTGGCGCCAAGAGTCTCAATATACTGGGTCATACTCAGAACCATAGCCAAGACGCTCAAAACCACAACTATCATCAGCATATACTCCAGTGCTGTCTGGCCGCTGCGTTTCATCATTGAACAGAGCAGGTACCGTCTGTATCGCAATAGGCATTAAAGTTCTTGCAAGGACCTGTGGAACACTCACCTCCACCTGACGTGCACGGCCTCGCCTCGCAGTTGATTTTATCTGCAGTACTAGAGGCAGTGTTTTGAGCATTTTGTTGAGCTCCCTGCAACCACACCATCACCGCAACAACCACCATTATCGCAACCACTAGTATCAGCAGATACTCCAGCGCTGTCTGTCCTTTTGTGTCTTTCGGGCTCATTTTGGACTTGGTTATATTTGAGAATGGGAGGATAAAAACCTTTAAATTAGAAGATCTATTAAAAATGGAGATGATTGTGATACCGGCTGTGGACATTAGGAGAGGGAAGTGCGTGCAACTAGTGCATGGAAGGCCTGGAACCGATAAGTATTATGGAGACCCTGTAGAAACAGCAAAGAGATGGGAAGAGGAGGGGGCAAGAACACTTCATATTGTGGATATTGACGCTGCTCTGGGGGATGGAGAAAATTTTGGGGTTGTGAGGCAAATAGCAAAAGAGGTTTCGATCCCGATACAATTTGGAGGGGGAATTCGAGACCAAGCGTATGCGAAAAGAGCACTTGACTATGGGGTTGAGAGGGTTATATTTGGAAGTGCGGCCATAGAGGATCCGAATGTTGTGACAAAGACTGTGCAGGAATATGGGAAAGAGAGGGTGATGGTAGCCCTAGACTCTGCAAATGGAATGGTTGTAGTAAGAGGGTGGCGCAAGAAGACGGAGCGGAAGGCAGTAGATGTAATAAGGAGGTTTGAGAAGGGGGTGTTTGGATTTTTGGTTACAGATGTAGATCGAGAGGGGGAAATGGCAGGAGTAGATATAGGGGAATTTGAGGGGATTGTGAGATCGACTGACGCCAGGATCTGTGCTTCCGGAGGGATAAGCTCTCCAAGGGATATAAAGGCACTAAGGGACATAGGTGTGTGGGGATGTGTGGTGGGAAAGGCCCTTTATGAGGGGAGGATCAGTCCTCTACAGCTAAGAAACCCTTAAACGAAGCATTCACGCAACAGTCATACTTTTTCCTCAGTATAAAGGCATTGCCAGCGGGGATGTACTCCTCTCCACTGGTGAGGAAGAAGTTATATGTGTAAAAGCCCTCGCTTGCGCTCTCATTTACACGGAAGCAGACCTTGTTCTCTCCCTTGTTTAGATAAACCTCAGAGACAGGCCTCTCGCATATCCCCTTCAGATCTGCTGGAAGCTGTGGACAATCTCCAACCGTGAAGCTTCCAACCTCAACAGAGCAGACACAACTCCTGTTGGAATAAACATCAAAGCAGAAGGTATCGCCAGGCTCCACTTCAAGTATCTCCGGAAATATGACCCTTGTAATCGGACCAGCATGATACACATCATTATATATGGCCTCAGCCTTGGGATTTGGCATATAAGCAAACTTCTGGATCCACTGGCCTTCATTGTTCTTATAGATTATAAAGAAGTGGAAGTCAGATGTACGGGCTACGAATACGTCAGTAGGTGGTACATACTTGCGCAGGACA
>JAOZPI010000055.1 GCA_029932835.1 archaeon
CTCAAAATAACAAATCTGGCCCTCAATCTACACACGGTTTTGGCTCACACAACCTGCGCAGATGTTAAAGCTATTCTTGAATCCCCGAATGGCTTTGCTCGAGTTTCTGTAGATTGTGTTCACAATTTTGTAGTCGTTTCATCCCTAGACGGCCGTTACTCTGTTAGGATCTAAGAGTCTCCACCCCCATTATTTCGCTCAAGTCTTTTTACTTCATCAGAGATGGCAACCACAGAAACTATACGCGCTATGGGTCATCCGAACATACGTGCAACCCATCGTAGCACGATTGAGATAACTACAGAGAACTTCCTTACTCCCAGAGGGGATTGCATAGTTGGTGTCTCCGCAGATCATTCTGTTTCGGACCTGCGGGATAGCTTCAAGAATCGTCTCCGGAAGGGGGCCTCCCTCACCATTCTTATGGAAGCAGGTGGCTATCGCGATCTAGTGCATGCTGAGGGAAGCCCCTACCTCACCCTTTCCGACAGCACCTCCATGGTGATACGAAAGAGCGGATTTATTTGTCCTAGGACTCTCTGCATCCATGCAGACAAGGCAGCAGCTGACTTGAATCGCGGGTTGATATCGGCGTTGGCGAGGGGTGAGCCACTCAGAGTGACTCTTTCCATCTCCTAGAGTCTGTTAATCTTCCAGCCTCAACTCTGCACCCTCTCCCAGACCTCTTGGGGCGTTTTCTCCTAAATAATCCTTCCCCTTTCTATAAACCCGTGGTTTTCGATGATCTCACTGGTTGTAATCTCTATAATACCAGTCTGATAAGGACCACTTGTTTCCTCTGTTGTGGTTTTGTTCCACCTTTCCCCCGGCGAGAGCCTTATTGTAGTGTTGAGATGCAAGAGCTCCACAGTCCCGTCATAGTCCACTGATATGATCTTATCCTCCCCCACCTCAACAGGGAGCGAATACACTGGATACAAGCGGCTTACTACTCCCCTCCCTAAGTCTCCCCCTAGTTCCTCTCTCTTTCCATAGATAGCGATCGCGTTTTCCAGCTCTATACTACCCCCTCCCTCTAGAATTCGTCGATCAGGGTCAAAGTGATAGCTGTCCGAGACCCTGAAGCTATATGGATACTCCCCATATATGACCCTCCCCGTGCGATTTGTTCGCCTCTCTACAAACAAAATCCTGCCTTCACCCCTCCCCACCACAACGGTTTCCTCTGCTATCATCTCCGGGCTTTTGTTCCCAAATTGCACCCCATACACCTCCACGTGGTACGTGCCTGGTGCTACCCTCACCCTAGCGTCTATATCGTAATTGCACATGCACCTGCACATACTCCCCACATTCTTTTCCACAATCCTTATTGTCTTCCCCATCTCTGTCGCGTTTATCCTTATATCAGCACAGCACACATAGCTCAGATTCTGCTTTATCCTTATCCCACCTGCATCTGAAGCTATGCTCACTCCCGGACTCCTTATAATCCCCCTTGTTCCCTTTTCGCAGCCCCCTACATTGTATTCTAATCCCACTCTCCCCTCCCTCTCACATACCCATTCGCACTTTCCCTCTACACAATTCCATCTCCCCCTGCACTCTTCTGACAGGTCTCCTATGCAGTCTCCTGCCACTATACAACTCTGTGGAACCCCCTTACACTCCCACATACAGTAGTGATTTGCACACACCCACCTTCCCGGGCATCCGCCCTGTGTTAGGTTTAAGCAATCAGAGGACGTGTTACAAAAAGAAGAACTATTTGGGCTCGTTAGGCTTTCAAGAAGAAATATTGCTACGATTCCCACAGCAGCTCCCAGTGCCACAAGTGTGGTCAACAGCAGCTCGTGTTTCTTTTCCACCCCATAGTTTTATGCCACCCAGAATTAAAATGCCAGTACAGATATTACAATTAGTATAACTACCTACAACTAGTATAACTATCGCAACCACGGACCTTAACTACTGTTTTTATACCTCTCTCTTTCTAATATCAACATGAATCTGCTCTTGAGTTTCTTATCCCTTCACTTAGCTTCGGAAAACACCTCTCAGGCCTTCGCTGGATTTGCCCACGAGCTGACTTCATTGCACCTCGGCTTCCTAACTGATGCAAAGTATTTTGGGAATACCCTCTGGCAGTATCTCCTCTTTTCTATAGTCTTCATAGCCTCCTTCATTGCTGCAAAGATAATCTTCTACCTCCTAAAAACCCACCTTAAGAGGGTTGCTGAGAGAACAAAAACCCGCCTTGACGATATGGTAATCAAAGTTATTCAAGGGCCCCTTGTTTTGGGAGTGATTATTATAGGTCTCAGCTTTGGAATTCAACTACTCACCCTCCCTCTCTCCGTGCTCTCCTTTCTCAGTACTGTTTTTTCTGTTTTGATCTCTTTGACCATCCTGTGGTTTATAATCCGCTTTGTAGATGTCTTGATAGACGAGTATCTCCGTCCAGTGGCAATAAAAACTGAGGGCACACTGGATGACGAGCTAGTACCCATGCTAAAAAAGATCCTCCGTGCCCTGATACTCATATTTGGCCTGATCTCTATAGCGAGCAATTTTGGTTATGATATAACAGCCCTGATCACGGGGTTGGGGATCGGTGGTATAGCTGTAGCGCTTGCGGCTCAGGATACCCTTGGTAATATGTTCGGCGGGTTGTCTATATTCCTTGACAGGCCCTTTGCCATTGGGGACAGAGTAAGGATAAACGAGAAAATATACGGGGATGTGGTGGATGTAGGATTTCGCAGTTCCAAAATAAAGAATCTGGACAACAATATAATCGTCATACCAAACTCTGTAATCTCCAAATCTGTCATAGAGAATTATGTAAGGCCGAGCAAGAAGATAAAGCAGACATTCAAGATAGGTTTGACTTATGATACCCCCCCTGAGAAGGTTGAAGAGGCTGTCAAAATAATAAAACGCTCCATAAAGGGGGTCGAGGGAGTTACAAATGATGAGCCCCTCGTATGGTTTACTGAATTTGGTGATTTTTCTCTTAACCTCCTCTGCATCTATTGGATCAGATCCTTGGATTATTGGGGAACAACCAAGCATGAAATAAACCTGAGGATACTCAAGGGCCTAAGCAAGGCGGGGATTGAAATCGCTTACCCAACGCAGACCTTGTACATTCAGGAGGGCCAACTCCCTGGCCAATCTAAGTAAAATGATTCGCAGAGCCCATCTCTTTATCTCTGGTTTGGTGCAGGGGGTGTTCTTTAGAGCTACTACCCGGGAAAAAGCACGGGAATTGGGCCTCGGTGGATGGGTACGCAATCTCCGGGATGGCAGGGTGGAGGCTGTTTTTGAGGGGGAGGAGGACAAAGTGAGAGATATTATCTCGTGGTGTTATCATGGCCCGCCCGGAGCTAGGGTGTCAGGGGTTGAGGTTATGTGGGAAGAGCCCACCAACAAGGCAACTTCATTTGATATTATAATTTGATATTATACTATATCGCTTGTAGTTATTTTTAGCCTTTTAGGCTCTTTTTAAGCAGAAAATGCCGAGACCCAGGAAGCCCCTTGATCCGGAGGAGGTGAGGAGATTTTATCTAGAGCACAACAAGAGCATGTCAAAAACCCGTAATCATTTTGGTGTCCATAGCAACCGCATCATAGAAGTCTTGGGAGACCTCTACAAACCTCCAAGAAAAAAACCTATGAAAAAGCGATCCTACAAAAGGACAACCACATCCCAAACTCCACGAACGATACTCCGCATCGCCGACAAAATCCCACACCTCAGCCCTGAGGAGATCCTCCACAGAATACGAGAGCCGACACCGTGGGGGCGGCAGATTCTAGAGGAAATAAAAAGCGGAAAAAAGGACACCCTCTCCCTGCGGGAAGCAGCAGAACTCCTAAACACCAATCCAACCACCCTCTTCAAACTCCACAGCGATGTGAGGAGGCATCCAGAAAAGTATGAGGGAAGGGTAATTCCCCTTCCAATGCATCCCCAAAAGCCAGACAAGATTGATGCGAAACGCTTTGTAGAGCAGGTCTATTCCCATTACCAAGACACTATCACTAGGACCGAGGCAACAGAGCTGGCTTCCCGTCTCTTTAATCTGACTCCCGGAGCAGCAGATTCCCTCTTTAACCTAAATCCCGTTCCCACACACCTCCTCAAGGGGGGCTATAGGATTGAGGACTACCTTAGGGCCCTGCAATCCAGGCTAAAGCAAAGCGACTTGAGTCAGCGCGCATCTGTCATAAAGGCGTGGTCCCCAAACCCTCACGAGCTTCCGTCCCTTTCTGGGCCTCTCCGCCCTCCTCATGTGCCTGACTATCTCCGAGTTGGAATGTTCCACATGAGTAATGACCGTCTCCTTGCCTTTAACAAAAAGCGCCTTGCTCAGTTCAAAAGAGCTGTTGAATCCAGCCCAGCCTATGCTCCAAACCCAGACGGCACGAAGCGGAGTGCTACCCTAAGGCAGGACAGGGCAATGCTCCGATCTCTGGACTTGCACCCAGAGATACGGATTGGAAAAAGAAGGCTGCTGGATGCTATCACCCATGAGGATCGCCGTGTTCTCGGTTCTGTAATAGCAGACCTTATGGAAAGGGGCGAGATACCAATGCATCTCCCTGCCTTAGTAACCAAGGAGAGGCGCCAGGCAGATTCCAAAATAGCAGCTGAGTTGAGGAATCGTGGAAATCTGACCCCCGCTCTTCGCAAAATAGCGGCTCTTCTGGAAAAGCGTGCCGCTGGTGGAGTTATAAAGATTCCCCTCTCTCCTGCTGAAAAGAGGAAAAGGAACATAAGACTGCTTGTTAGGAGGGCAAATGCGATGGCAGTGCGGGGGGAATTCAACGCCTTGAAGAAGTTAAGAAGAGAAGAGAGACAGATCCTTAGGAAGCCCATCCCCTGGGAAAAAAGGGTGGAAGAGCTTTCGAGACGGAGAGATGCCGTTTTGAAGGGCCTAGAGACCTCCCGGCTTGTCCTTAAACAAAATACTGCAGGACTAAAAAGTGTGGATGAAAAGTTACTACGCCTCTTTCTATTAGCTGAAGAGGGAAAGATACCGAGTGACCATCTTCAGATCTTGGCTAGGGACATAAAAAGCGGGTCTATTTAATTCCCCCCTTTGTCTTACGAGGTCCTGTTTTAGAGAAGTGGTTGTATCCCTCTGGTTTTAACACCATACTGCTCCCATCCCCCCTTATCATCCGTATTCCCCGCCTCTCTGTCACCCTCCCAATGGGGGTCAAGGTTGGTATCCTCTCTCTCAGCCTTTCTATACGTCTTGGCTTTACTGTGCATAAGAGCTCAAAGTCCTCTCCAATATGATACAACAGTTTCTCCCTGTTTAGTTTGAACCTGTCGCACACGATGTCAAATTCTCTTCTCTTTGGAATCCTCTCCTCATAGATCTCAAACCCGTAGCCTCCTTGCATATACCCCAGAGAATACGCCAGTCCATCTGTGATATCTGTGCAGGACGTTACCCATCCGCTTTCCGCCATAATGACCCCTTCCCTCACCTTGGCCTTTGGCTCCAAAGACGCCCTTATTATGTTCCTTTCTATAGCTCTCCGTGTAGCCGGGTCAAATACATCAACTCCAAGTCCCTTTTCTAGAA
>JAOZPI010000056.1 GCA_029932835.1 archaeon
CAAACTATGATATCTATGTGAGCGGAGGTTCTGGAAATACCGGGGATAACAATACATGCAGTACAGCTTACAATTACGATGATATTGGGACAACGGGTTGTACTTATTATTGTGCATTAACTTGTATAGACGATGACGGTGATGGTTATGGGGTTTGTCCAAATTGCAATATTACAAATGGTTGTGCCTATGATGGAAATGACTGTGATGATAATGATGCTTCAGTAAATCCCGGGGCGACAGAGGAGTGTGCTAATGGCGTTGATGATGATTGCGATGGTTTAATTGATGGTATTGATCCAGATTGTACAGCATCTGCGTCATTATACCTCTCTCCAGAAACAAAGACAGTGGTAAACGGAAAGACCGTCAATATGAGTGTTAATATTTCGGGAACAGGACTAATCGGGGCGAGTTTTAATATGACATTTGATCCATCCATTCTTCAAGCAGTAACAATATATGAAGGTTCATTTATGAGGCAGTGTGCGAATACAACTTTCAACAACCCCCCCTATGAAATAAACAACATAGATGGTGCAATAACCCTCCAAGATTTATGTATAATGGGCCAGAGTCTCTCTGGCGAAGGCGAATTTGCAGTGTTCGAATTCAGGGCGGTAAGTAGCGGAGCGACCGGTTTGAATCTAAACGATGCATATGTCTTTGATGCAAACGGCGATCCCATAGCAGGGACTTCAGTTGATAACGGAACGGTAACAGTGACACCCAACCTCCCACCTGTTGCAAACATGACATATTACACCGCGTCTGGTCAACTTGTCTATACAGACCAAATTGTTCATTTCAACGCCTCAAACTCCTACGCTCCCACTGGTAATATTGTGGCATGGGACTGGACACTTGGAGATGGAAGCGCTGAGAGTGGTGAGATTATAAATCACAGCTACAGCACCTGTGACATGACTGGTTACAAGGTAGAGCTGACAGTTACCAACGATTTGGGTGAGCAGGATGCAGATAACGAGAGAGTTGTAGTATACCTTGCTGGGGATGTGACTCATGACGGCAAAGTAGATATTTTTGACCTCGCTAAGTTCGTTACTTCGTGGGGTTCATGTGAAGGGCAGCCGAGATACAACCCAGATGCAAACTTCAATGACGACACCTGCGTGGATGTGCTTGATTTTGCAAAACTTGTTGCAGACTGGGGGGAGAACTGCTAAGAGAATAAGGTTTTCAGAAAAAAAGATTAGCATGAAAAAAATAGCATTAATAATAGCCATAAGCGTGCTACTACAGATAGCGTGTGCCCAAGACATAGGTATTGGTTCGTATACTCAATCGGAGGGGGAACTCAAGGTTAATGTGGAGATTAACGCAACTAATGCCCTCGGGGCATCTTTTGATCTAATTTTTGATGAGGATATACTAAAAGCGATGGGGGTTGAGGAAGGTGCTTTTATGAAAAAATGCAAGAGCTCAACATTTGATATAAGAAATCCTATCATAAGTGCCGGAAAGATTGAATTTCAGGATTTATGTTTTGGGGAAACCATGAGTGGAAAAGGAACGATAGCAATAATAACATTTAGAGTAAAGTCCGCGGGTGAAAGCGATCTTGTTCTTCAGAATGCGCATATTTTTGATAAAAATGGCAACCCGATGAAGAATATTAGGGTTACAAACGGAAGGATTGCACTTAGTTCTATCACCAGCGGAACAGATTACCAACGGAGCAGCGAATCCGCCAGTACGAGTAATAATAGTGAAAAAACTCCGACCTTTGATGTGTTTGTCTCTTCCAACCATCCATCCGAGGGCGAAAAAGTCGCAGTAACGGTGTTTTCAGATGGAGATGTACTAAGCGGAGTGCTGGTGATTTATAACGGGAGTACATACTACACAGACGCGGATGGCACGGTGGAACTTGTGGCTGTAGGCGGCGAGAATTCCATTCTAATAAAAAAAGAGGGGTATGAGGACAAGGAGGTCCCTCTTGATGTTTCTTCTCAGTCCTCTGCAGCAAGTTCTACAGATACTCTCGTGATTTTTATAGTACCTGTATCACTTGTAATACTCATATCACTAGTAATAATCATAGCGTACAAAAAATTCAAATCTGCTTCGTTTTGAAAACTGGGCAGTGGAGACATGCATGAGAGGAGTGAGAATACGGCCATTTGAGGAGGCGGATGCCAGCGTAGTTGCGGAACTCAGCAATAAAAACGCGGAGTCGTTTCAATATAGCAGGGTATCTCCGGAATTCTTGGTTTCTATGGTCGGGTCTGGGTATCAGATGTTTGTGGCAGAGAAGGACGGCTCTGTGGTGGCCTTTTGTGGGGTCAATTACCGCAACAATCCCCCGGAGATAGGGCCAATCTGCGTGTCGTCAGGGCTGCGGAGGCGTGGCATAGGAAGGAGTATGTTCAGGGTGGTCTTGGATTTTTTAACCAAAAAGCAGAAATGTGTGGAGGTTATTATCAAGGTAAAAGCCTCTAACACCACTGGGCAGGCCTTTTTCCGCTCACTTGGGTTTTTACCCATTGGGGATCTTAAAATCAACGGGGAAAAGGCGTATATAATGGCTTATAATCCTCCCTGCGGAGAGGGGAGGCCCTAGGAGAGAAAAATGGAGACTGCATTTCGTTGGCGAGATCTCAAAAAGAGAAGAATAAGTGGACATAACCTGATCGTGGCAATAGCCCAAGACAAGGGCGGAAAGGTCCTGATGACAGCATTTCAAAACAGGGAGGCATTTGAGAAAACTATTGAGACCTCATATCTGCACCTCTACTCCCTAAGCCGCAGAGCCCTGTGGAAGAAGGGCGAGAAGTCCGGAAACACAATGAAGGTCTTGAGGGTGCTGGTGGATTGCGACGCAGACGCGCTTTTGTATATCGTAGATGCAGCCGGGGGCGCGTGCCACATGGGCTATGACACCTGCTTTTACAGAACCATCAGCGGTCGTATCGTTGGTAAAAAGGTCTTTGATCCGAAGGAGGTCTATGGGCACCATGGGGATAAAAACTCTAGATCTACTTCTCCGAACTCCCCTTGACGAGTGTCCTCATGGCTCTCTGCAGGTTCTCCAGAGTAAGTATCCCATGAATGCGATTGAACCTATCAACCACAACCGCATAGCCGTTTTTGTATATCTCTTCCAATATCTCTGCCGTCTTCCCCCTATTGGAGCCAACCAATAGTTTTGGGAATCTCTTCTCCATTATATCCCTCACCCTTCCATTTGCCTTGCTCCCCTTCCCTTCGCCCTGAATAGTCCTGCCTCCTATCCTCACTACTCCCAAGACTCGTCCGTCCCTCTCCAGAACAGGATACACAACCTGCGGAGGGGCGTCTATCTCACCTATCTCCTCCAGCTCCAGCTTTGGCGAGAGCGCCACAAAATTCGTGGTGGTTATCCCCCCCACATCCACTTGCCTGAACGCCTCTACTATCTCCGCCATCTTCAGCTCCGACAGCCCTGCCACGAATAGAAATATCCCAATTGCCACCAGCCACCAGCTTCCGGAAAGCAGTGAAAGGCTCATAAACACCATAAGGAAAACCTGCCCGATACCCACAGCGAGCCTAGTGGCCTTCATATAATCTGTTATCATGCCGAGCATAGATCTAAGCACCCTCCCCCCATCCATCGGAAATATCGGAAGAAAGAGGTTAAAGCCACCGAGCACGAGATTGATATACATGACCATGACCACCAGATTCCCAACTGATGGAGCAAAAAGAGCGTTGCCAGAGGCTATTGCATCGTACACATTGTCAAACCCAGTGAGTGTGCTCATGACCAGCAGGAGGGCGCCTCCAACTACAAAATTTGAAAGAGGACCTGCGATACTGATCTTAAACTCCTTTATCGGATCCCTGATCTCCCCCATCCCAGCTATTCCCCCTATCGGTGTCAGGATAATTCGCTTGACTCTTATGCCATTTCTTATAGCTACCAACGAGTGGACCAGTTCATGCATCAGCACAGAGCCAAACAGGAGCACAAAGAAGGCTCCAGAGAACAGGATAGCGGAGAGATCGCCACCCATCTGGGAAGAGGCGGAAAAGATCAGAATAGGCAACAAGAGTATAAAGGTGATATGCAATCCAACCTCTATCCCCCGAACCCTTAGAATACTATAAGAACTTTTCATAGCCTCACGAAAACAGACCAATCAGGATCCGCACAACCTCCCCTATCTCCTCCTTCGCCTCCTCTGCCCTTTCCTCTCCTGTGATCACCTCCAGCACGCTGACCTCCCCACTCTCTTCCGTTCTCTCTTCCGCCTTCCCTGTTTCATTTCCAGGCTCTTCCTCCGTTTCGTTCTCCTCTGCGCTCTCATTGCTTCCCTCCTCTGGCAGGGAATAGGTCACATTCTGCAGGGGATTCTCGCTCACATTCACTACCATTGGACTACTCGTGCCGATACTGATCAAATACTGTCCGGCATAGCTCGGGGTAAAGGAATAAAGGCCCTTTTTATTTGTGGTAACTTGATTCCAATCATCCCCGGTTGGGTTCAGATCCTTATCATATCCCTTGATATTGAGTTTTAATCCAGGCGCTGGGCTCCACCAGTGTTGGTTGTTCTTCCAGTGCTCTACACTACAGTTTATAGTTATCTCATCCCCCACTTTTAGCCCTATTGCGGAGGGTTGTATTTTGCAGCCCAGCCTTTCTTCTGGCGTTAGCTCAATGGGAGTGCACGTTGGGCTCCCACTAATATAGCTAATTAAACTCAATACTACAAGCCCAACTACGGCTATAAACTTAAAGCCTCTCATTTTTACCCACTATTGGAGGGAAAAGATATAAAAATCCATAAAAACAATTATATTTAACCTCTCATCTAATAAATAGATATGCCACTCAATAACCCAGAGATTGCCGTGTTCGGGCCGGAGGGGACGTTTACCGATGAAGCGGCGAGGAAGTACTTTGGAGACCGCAGGTTCGTTTATTACAGCACCGTCACTATGGTGTTTGAGGCTGTGGAAAGGGGTGCTGATTACGGCGTTATCCCCATAGAAAATTCCATAGAGGGGAGCGTTGGTGAGACAATCGAGTGCTTAAAGAATTATGATATCCATATCTACGCCGAGATATATCACACCATTCACCACGTTCTGGCTGGTGTTGGATCTCTTGCCGATGTACGCACTATTATGACCCATCCACAGGCCTTTAGTCAGTGCAGGACGAAAATAGGGAAATACTTCAAAAGCCCTCCAGACGTCATTACTACCTCACCGACCGGGGCTCCATTGTCCACAGCCGGTGCCATAGAGCTGGTGGCAGAGATGAAAGACAAGAAATACGCGGCCATAGGATCAGAAACGGCGGCTAAAAAGCACGGCCTTAATATACTCCTTCCTGATCTATCTGACCAGGATGACAATGAGACAAGGTTCCTTGTGATATCAAAGAGGGAGACAGAACCGACCGGCAGAGACAAGACGAGCATACTGGTTGCTGTCAGAGATGAGGCTGGAGCGCTCTACAACCTTCTGGGGATCTTTGCAAAGGCGGGGGTT
>JAOZPI010000007.1:0-10421 GCA_029932835.1 archaeon
CCCCTATTAGATTTCTAGTAGAGTCCAGGAGAGGCACATGTATGGAGATTATGTCACTACTCCTCATCAGTTCATCCAGAGGAACAAGACTTGCCCCTAGGCTGACAGCCACCTCCTCCTCAACGTATGGATCATACGCCACAATCTCGCAGCCAAAGCCAGACAAGAGCTTTGCCACAAGGCGGCCCACATTCCCGAATCCAACTATCCCCCACCTCTTTCCTGAAATCTCCAATCCTTGGAGCCGTTTCTTTTCCCACAATCCCTCTCTTACCCCAGCATCTGCACGGGCTATGTTCCTCTGAAGCCCTATAGCCAAACCCACAGTAAGCTCTGCCACGCTTAGGAGATTAGCAGTTGGGGTATTTACTATTCGAATTCCCCTCTCTTTTGCAGCCTCCTTGTCAATATTGTCAGTCCCTGCCCCTGCCCTACCAATTACAGTCAGTTTGTCCCCTGCTTCTATGATCTCTCGTGTTACCTTTGTTCTGCTCCGTACGACAAGTGCATCAAATCCCTTTATTTTGTGGGGAAGGTCCTTCGGCTCCCAGTCAAAAAACAGCTCCACATCATGCTTCTCTTTCAGAAGCTCAATTGCCTTAGAAGAGATGGGGTCTGTTACAAGAATCTTAGCCATCTTCCCTATTTTTTGCTCTTCTTGCTCCTAGATTTCCTCGAAGACCTTGTCCTCTTTGGAGCTTGTGCCCGGACTCTTCTTCCCACATTGGCGGTCCCTGGCGCAGAGATAACCGGGGGAGAAAAAGGCAGGTCCTCTATGTCCTCTTCAAGCGGGAGTATGGTTCTGTCTGATCTATAGAGGGTCAACCCAAGGACCATCATTGCGAGCCATAGAAAAAGGGAGGCTATAGGCGCTGTGATCGCCCCAAAGATATCGCCGGCTGTTACAGGATAGAGAAGGGTAGCTGTCTTGAGTGTCTGGTTCAATTCATAGGCAGCATTTAAGACAAAAAACGCTGAGGCAAATGTGAAGAGAGCCCCGAACATCTTCAGAAGGTGGACATACCTGCCCCCCACCCTCATTAGCAGCATTCTATGTACCATTTTTGTTCCTCCATTTCCCCTTTTGTATGAATAACGCCGAGATCAATAAAAATGAAACAAAGAGCACCATCCCCTCGCCCTCAGGGACCCAGGGCAGCTCTGCAAAGAGGTTCGATGCGGTTTCCTTTGACTCCTTGGTTGGTTTTGCGAATATGTCTCCGGGGAGAGTGACAGGACCCTTATCGCTTGACATTTGTGTCATTCCGTCCTTGAATCTGGGATCTCTCGGTATGTCAAAGCCGTTGTAGAACACCCATCTTCCGGTGTTTGGATCATAAACAGCCACGCCCTTCATTCCTCTTATCTTCTCAACCGCCTCAGGACCGAATGTCTCCGGACCCTCCACTTCGTTGCCGTTCTCGTCTGTGTGGATTGACTTTAGTGTCGGCTTCCCCTCTTCGTCAGTCCCGAGCTCTAGCAATTTCACATGTCCCTCGGTTGTATAAACGCTTATTATATTACCTGTAACCTCCAGCCGCTCTATCTCCTCCTTATCCCCACAAACACCAGTTGATCTCTCACACATGCGAATGTACTTTTTACAGGTCCCTGTGCTGTCGTCAGCTATAAATGTTACTGTATGATCGCTTGTTTCAAATGAGACCACAGGTCCTATCATGTTCACGTATCGTGTCAGCTCTGGCCCGAGATCCAGCATAAATCCGTGGAAGTTGCAGATAACCTCTTCTGCATTGGGGATGCCATCACCATCTTCATCCTCCTGCCCATCCGGGACTCCATCTCCGTCTGTGTCTACCTTGTGCGGATCCAAACCAAGAGCAGCTTCTTCTGCATCTGTGAGACCATCACCGTCAGAGTCTACCCCCTCCTCCAGATCCCGCGTCTTCTCCTCATCAATTGCAAATTTGGTTCCCTTTCCTTCTCCCAGTTTGTATATCCAGACAAGTATCTTTGTGGGGTTCCCCTTACTATCCTTCAACCACATAATCTGCGCCTTTTCTGTGTGCAGCACAGATACCTTCCCGACCTCAGCTCCATCGAGCACAACATCCCGATTTACCCGTATTTCAAGAGAGTTGCCCCTCCCAACAAACCCCGGCTTGTTAAGTAAGAAAGCGGCTTTGCCAACATCTATCTGTGACCCTCCGTCCAAGACCACCATTGTGATATTTCCGAGTTCTCCGAGCGCACGGTCGTAGTCGTAGGGTGCATAATAAGACCCCATAATGCCGTTGATGTAATGGAGTATGCAATCTACTATGTCTGTAACTGCCTTGCTGGTTCCGTAATCCCCTGCGTGTATCTGCACATCTTCACTTTCCTCATTGAGCGTTGCTCTGAAGAGAATGTCTTTGCTCTTAGCATACTCTGAAATCGTGATCTCCTTTGCCTCTCGCGGTATCACAAGACCTGACTTTACAGTACCAGCGTACATCCTGAGCATATCATCCACTTTTTTCATAAGGGTCTGGACCTGCCCGTCCTTGTTTCTAATTTCAACCACTATTCTTTGCTCACCAGTCTTCTTGTCCTCGTCCAGCTTTACGTCCTTGTTAGATTTTGGGTCAACTGCCGCATACTTCTTTATATCAGGGTCGGTAGAGAGATGAGAGCTCTTACCACTAAAGAACGTATAACAACACTTTGAAACCCGCAGGTTTGCATAGAGCCCCTCATCATAATCTCCCCTAAACCAGAAGGTGTTCCTATTCAGCCTCTTTATCTCCTGCTCTCTTAGATATTCTTTAGTGGCCTTCTCAATATCCTTGAGTTTGTCCTCTAGCGAGCTCATAACTCCCCCGAGGAGACCATATTCGTCCTCCTCCGCCTCTCTTCTCTTCTTTTCCTCTTCATTCTCCAGTATATACGACCCAGAGACAGCACCACCAGTGGGGGTGTCGTGTGTGTCCTCTTGCCCCCCGCCCTCCTGCGTTTTTTCCAATACTATTCCGGATACAACCGCCCCGCTTACTGCAGAGCCCTCTGTACTACCGCTTGGAGAACCACCGCCAGTTTCGCTAGTTTCGCTCTCTTTTGGGGTGGAGGAGGTCTCTCCAGCTTCCTCTTCTTCTCCCAAACCGGAAAACAAATCCTTCAGGATTTCAAAACCCTCTTGATCTGCACTTGCCATCATGTGAACCCAATAGTCTGTATCCACGCACTCTCCCATGTTCTTTGAGATAAAGGGGGCTGTTATCAGATCAACTATTGGGATCGTCTGTGCCAAGAGGCTGAAGCCCGCGTCGTTGAGGACGTCTGTCCATGAATCAGCATCCAACCATGTGCAACGGCTCTCGTCGATGGGGGGGTTTATATAGTCCTTGAACAGGAGTCCCTCTCCCGTTTCCTCTGTATTCTTTTTTTCTGGCGTTTTCTTTCCGCTCATCTTCTCCAGTATATCGTCAAGCCCCGGAATTCCTGTCTTATCGGTTTTCCACAACTCGCTTTTTATGTCAAGTCCGTGCGTCTTCACAATTATGGTGGGAAGGCATTCCTTTGATTCAACTTCTGTTGTGTAGGTGTGGAGGGAACCCTCTGACTTCAGCAATAATCCGCCATCAGCTATCCTCATTATTATGTTCCCTTCCTTAATCTTGAACCTCTCATCATCTTTCGCGCTCTGGAATACCCACGCTGTGTCCTTTACCCTGTACATATCATCCCTGCACTTGGACTCCAGCTCTACCTTCTCTATTTCCTCTCCCTTCCCTATCCTCTTTCCGGTAAGTCCGGAAAACCTCGCCTGCATAAGGCTCCACCAGATCTCAAAGGCCCGAGGGACATGAATATAACTAAGGAGGTGATGCCACCCCTCCAGATACGAGCTCTGCCTGGTTAATATGTCAATGTATGGGGGCTCCTCGTCTAGATAGTTCTTTATGTTCTCTTTGCTCTTTGCCTCTGGGGGGAGGGAGAAAACCAGCTGGTGAGTCCCTATGTTTTGACCTGGAGAATGACTCATGTAATACAACAACCCCATCTTGTAGACAAGGCCCCTCGTGATGGTAGATGGCATGGTCTTTGTAGTTCCTGATATGATATTCCCCAGCTTCCTCAGCTTTGATTGCTCTGCTGCGCTGAGATGCTCTATTTCGCTAAGGTAAGACGAGGCACCAATGTTCTCGTTAAGCTTATCAAGAGCTCCTCTGGAAAACACGTCTGCGTAGGCCTCAGACTTTTGAGATGCGGCTATAAATTCAGTTATCTCGTCTCCCTTGATCCCATGTGTGCTAAGAAGGGACCTTACGCTGCCAATATCTCTGCTTTCTTTAAACGCGTCCACGATACTCCTCGCGATCCCCTCAGCACTCTGTGATGCCGTGTCCTGCACTCCAGCCTTGCGCAGGAGAGAGGCAATCTCTGCGGTAGCTGTGCGGGTTTTTCCCTCCTGGAGCAGAGTCAAAACGTCATCTACAGCCTTCCCGTCGCTAAGCCCCAGAGTCTTTAAGAGTCCCTTAAGAGTGTCCCCAGAGCTATCAACCACCTTGGGATTTTCTTTTATGTACCTTGAAATGGAAGCCAATAGCGCTTTTTTCTCCCCCTCGTCAATGTTGTACACCTGAAATTTTTCTAGAAACTCCTGAAATTGCTTTGAGGCCTTCGCGGCCCCTCTTCCCTTCTCCGGGAGAGAAGAGCGCAGCTCGTTCCACACCTTGCGAAACGCTGGAAGATTCTTCTCCTTCATTCCCATTGAATCCAGGTATGATGCAGCAGAGCTCCCCAATTCGGCGTGCAACTTATCCCACTCTCCCACTGCTCTCCCGAGATCGTCTATATTGGCAGTCACCTTGGCTCCAACCCCCTCAGTAACCTCCATTGTAGATCCAAAGAGGTGATTTGAGATTCTTTTAGATGTAGAGAGGACCCGGGAACCAACAGTGGTGAACGGACTGGTCTTCCCTAATGCATAAACCGTCTTGGCCTCCTTAGAACCACTCGCCAATTCTCGCAGCCATGTGCCTATAGAACCAACCCTCCTCCCCACCTTGGTTGCAATACCGACAGGGTTTGGAACAAAGATGGAGACCACTGTGGCCAGAGGCAGCCAGTTATCGTAGATCTTCTGAACATTTGCATAGATGAGGGTCTCATAGGTCGTGGGCCCAAAAGCCCCAGCCTTCTCAAAGAACTTGAAGTCTTTGGAGTATATACGATCCTGCGCTGTGTTAATGATAGAGCGCACAGAGTTTATGATATTACCCTTCGCATCCCGCTTGTATATCTCTGAGACATTCTTTACACACCCATCAACATCATCACCGCAATATCCAACTCTAGTCGGGGTTCCCTTTGTGCACGCCATCCTGACAACATCGTCCCCGTAGTGGAAGGGCATAAGGCTGCAGTCAACGCAGGAGGTATAGTCAAACTTCTTTTTATCAGTAGGAGTTCCTATCTCATTGCCCTTTGTATCAGTCTCGTGCGGATCTATATGCTGCGCTATCTCCTTTTGGAAGTCCTCCGGGCTCTTTTTCATCACTTCTTCTACCCTTTTATCAAGACTTTCGCCCTCCCCCGGGCCAACGTCTCCCCTGTCTTGAAACCCGCTCCAAACATTATTAATCCAGCTCTGGACCTCCTCCTGTGTCAGTTTCCCATAACCACATTCAAATGAGTATGGACCCGCCCCGCTATTCTGATCGCCGTCCTTAGTCCCTCCATCTATGGCTACCCCCGCCGGGACGTTGCTTACGAGTAGTATTGACAAGACCAAGAGGGTGGCAAGTCTTTTCATCTTATGCCGTTTATTTTGTCTTGTTGAAGACCATAAGGTATATGACAAATATAAGCGCTAGCACTATACCATATGAGGCGTAGGACGAACCAAATGGGAGGTATTGCTCTGGAACTGAAAGGGTATAGACCACCATGGACAGGAGGTATGAGACAAAAAGTATTAGGAGCAAGTCACGCATTTTGGACTCTGATCTCATTCGGTCCCGTATTATGTCCAAGAGGTAAAGGGCTGGAAATAAAAAGAGGGAGGTAATAAACATTACCACAAAGGGTATTAAGATTATTCCCAAGTCCATTTTCTTGCGTAATTTTAGGTATGCGCTTGCCTCTAAAAGAAAAATTGAGGCCTAATACAATTAAGGCTTAATACATAAAAACAAAGCAAGAGTAGGAAGATGGAGGGTCTGTCTGAGTGGAATCGCTTCTAGTAGGGTCGGAAGACCCGAACTCCTGTGTTTCTGTAAGAAGAGGGCATTGTGGTTATTACCGGGAGTTTTGTGACCTTTGCAGTGGCTGCTGTTATGGCCTCTCCCACCAACATAGAAGGGCTCTTTAGGATACCAGCCTCTTTGGCTATTTCATAGGAGAGTGGATGCACCTCAAAGACATTGAGCAACCAGTGCTCTATGTCCATCTCCTCACGCTTGGTTTCTACTAGAGCGAAAAGCTCTGTTATTGCGTAGGAGGGTAAGATAGGTGTCATCTCACCAGAGAAGATATACTCCTCAAAGAAGTCTTTGGCCCTTCTGTTTCCCTCCAAAAAGCCTGCAACCACTGAGGCATCAAAAACTGCGCTCTTGGTGAAGCTCGTTTTTAAGTAATTTTTTAACTCGTTCATCTTTTTTCCTGGTTCTTAGTCCTTCAGCTCTATTGGACCATATACCAAAGATCCCTTCACTCAGGGTCCTAACATCGTCAATCTTCCTTACCAATATGGCTCGTTGCTCTCTATCGTAGACGATCTTTAATTTGTCGCCCGGCGAGATACCATACTCGTCCCTCACCGACTTGGGTATTACCACAAGGCCCTTTGCATTTACAGTCACAAACCCCATGTTATACTTTTCCGGTGTAACAATAAAAAGCCTGAGAATTTGTATCCCAGTCCTCTACTTTCCAGATACCAGCTCAATTACATCTCTGTTCCTGAGCTTGTGGTCCTTCCCCAATTTCATCTTTGTTCTAACGTCTATTGCTGTTATAAAATTGTTTCCAAAGTCGCTGTGGATAGTGTAGGCAAAATCCAGAACAGTTGAGTTTGGAGGGAGAAGAAATACGTCTGGGAGAACACGACCCTCTGAGTCCATAAGCCTTCCAACCCCTCCAGGGAACACGGCAATATAACCCAAAAGATCAAATACTGCCTTGTCCAAGGCCTCTTGGACCCCAGTAGTTTTGTATTTTTTAAGAAACTCTTGCATTAGTTCAATGCCCCTTCTTTGTTTTTCGTTCAAAGAGGAGGTACTTGAGACAGTAAATTCAGGATCCCCGGGTGTGTATTCAAGGAGGCCAGATTTTGAAGCCCTACGAAGAGCCAGCTCTATTTCAGACGATGCAGGTATTATGATATACTGGGGAAACTCTTTCACCATTCTCTTGTAGTTTTCCCATGCGCCCTCTACATCTATCTTATTGGCAACTATAAGCATTCGCTTTGCGATCTCTCTCAAGCGTGTGGCGAACTCTATAAGCTGTTCTTTGGACCACGCTGTTGGATCCTCCGGAAAGTCATAGGCTTCCATAGCCTCGATAACCTGCAGCTGATTTACACCCAAACCAGCAAATTGCCTAGAGATCTGCTCTGAGAGGTCGCCCTTTTCCATCTTAACTCGGCGCGAAAATTTATCCCAGTTTTTTTCGAGGATTCCGGCATACCACAGATCCACCTCTCTCTCCAAAAAACGGATGGCATTAGAAGGATCGTACCCCTCCACCTTCTCCCCAGACTCGTTTGTCTTCCCGGAGGCGTCAACCACATGTATCAAGGCAGCAGCTTGCGATAGGTCGTTGAGAAACTGATTCCCCAACCCCCTTCCAGTATGCGCATCTGGAACTAACCCCGCAACATCTAGAAGTGTGACTGGAACGAAGCGTTTTCCATCCGCACACCAGCCATGCCGCGGATTGCACTGGACTCCAAACTCCTTGCACACACACTCCACCCTAACATGGCCCACGCCTTGGTTGGATTTCACTGTGGTAAAGGGATAATCCGCTGTCTCAGCTCCGGCAAGGGTGGCTGCATTGAAGAAAGTGCTCTTTCCTTGGTTTGGTGCCCCAACAATGCCTATCTGCATTTTGCAATTTTTGAAGCATATTATAGACGCGTTTTTATAAAATAGGCATGTAATAAGAGAACTAAGAGAATTTGATCATAGGGTGTTCAAAAATGAACCAAAACCAAGGAGTATTGGTAGTAGTGGCTATTGTTGCCATAGGCATAATTGCCGCTTTTCTCCTTTTGAGTAACCAAGGTGGACCAAGAGGGGTAGTTATAGGGGGGAATGAAGCAGAAGGGGGAGCATATGGCGCTCCTGAATCGAATAACGACGGAAACGATGGAAATGTTCCTTCCTCAACTGGAGAGGGTGAGTCAGGGCAAGCGGTCTCTAATGACGTACTAAACGCGCTGAGCAGTGGAACACCAGTGGAGTGCATTATGACCATTGATTTGGGAGAGGCCTCAGGGGACCCGAGCCTTAACGGACAAACAAGCACCACTACCATTGAGATACAAGGGCAGAAGATACGGGCCAGCGGATCTATCATGGGAGTGGAGTATATAGAAATAAGCGATGGGGAGAACTTGTACCTCAATTATGGTGGGAGCGACTGGTACCTTCTATCCTCTGGTTCAGAAGTTCCAACTCAATCAGAAATACCAACAGCAGAGAGTATAAGGGAAAGCCTCCAGAGCATGCCAGCAGGGGTATCACTGGACTGCCATGTTGTAGCAGGATTCCCGCCGAGTGACTTCATGTTGCCTCCGGGTGTGGTGCCAAAAAGCATAGAGGATTTGCAAAATCAGATTATGCAAGAGGAGGGAATACAGACATAGGAGTCTTTTGGGGTGGGTTATCCTCCTACCCCCCGCTTATCTTTTTTCCTTTATAATGTTTCCAATTAAACGCTTCGCTATTACGAGCTTCTTGGCCTTTCTCTCAGACGCTGGATGGTTTGTTGGGTTTTTGGGGTCTGAGTATTTACCCACCACATCACCAAAGTCAAATCCGACTAGTTCAATACTAGAAGCCCCAAGATTATAGGCCAAAAAGACAGCCCGATCTCCGTCAGTGAACCCGAAGAAATTTTGAACATTCTTTACTGGCTCCACCTGAGTTGTCACAACCACATTTTTAAATTTGGGAAGGAAGAGACGGAGGCTGCTTATGTTATCCCCATGGGCATGAATCACCATTATGGCTCCCAGTCTGTTTGCAATCAAAAGGTCCTCTAACTTGCCGTCCAGATCGCTTACCACCACATCTGGGAAGACCCCCCTCTCAAGAAGGCAGGAGGTTGCCCCATCAGAGGTTATTATGGTCTTCCCTCTAAGGTCTGCCGCATCGATTTCATTCTCAAGAGAAGGCCCCGCTCCAAGTACTACAACCCTGTGATTTCGTACAATGCTCTCCAGCTTTCCCAGAGGTTGTGGTTTATCCCCGATCAGCTGACTGGCAATATCCCTGGCCCTGTAATCTTCTTGAGGTGAAAGGCCGAGTTCCCTGCAGATATTCCTGTATTCTCCCATCCACCAGTCGAGATCCATCCCATTTATTTTCTCCTCTATATTAAATAAATTATGGATCTGGAGGGGCTAGCAAATCGGCTCTTGGAGGAGGGAAAAACAGAGGATGAGATCGTGAGGCGCCTTGAGATGGAGATCTCTATATTCAGGGATCCATCCAGTGCCAGAAAGCTTGCCAAAGCAGTATTGGAGGAGGTAAAAAACGCTAAGGTTGTACCAGATGACGAATTCATCCGCAGGTTGCTGGTAATTCCACAGGCCAATGCCACGATGCATGATCTGGGGGTGGGGTGTAGAGGCTCTGGGGATTTCTTTGTTCACCAGCTTTTGTCAGATATGATTCAAGGCAGTTCCCTAATTCCCCCAGAGAGCCAAGATGATGCTGGTGCTGTAGATACAAAGACTGGGATTATTGTTGCCTCTGTGGATGGGACGCACTCTAGGCTTTCAGACTTTCCATTTATTGCAGGATTTCATGTAGCTAGAGCAGCTATTAGAGATGTGGTGGTGAAAGGAGCAAGAGCTGTAGCTATGGTAGATGACGTGCATCTTGGAGACGATGGAGACGTGGGGAAATTGTTTGATTTTGTGGCAGGCGTGGAGGCAGTGAGCAGACTTGCTCGGGTTCCCCTAATAGCTGGCTCTACTCTAAGGGTCGGCGGGGACATGGTTATTGGAAATAGAATGGTTTCGGGTGTAGGATGTGTTGGACTAGCTAAGAAGCTCTTAAGGAGAGTTGATATAAAAGAGGGGGACGTGATACTGATGACCAGTGGGGCAGGAGGAGGCACTATAGCTACTACTGCTATATACTCTGGACATCCAGATGTGGTGAAAGAGACCATAAATATGGATTTTATAAGAGCAACTTCTATCCTCCTTAAAACCGGTTTAATGGAGAGTATTCATGCAA
>JAOZPI010000007.1:10431-18786 GCA_029932835.1 archaeon
ATGCAATGAGCGATGTCACAAATGGGGGGCTTCGGGGGGATGCAAACGAAATATGCCATAGTGCAGGGGTGGGGATGGAATTCTGGGAAGATAGGATAAAACGGGTTGTAAACCACAAGATTTTGGATATGTTGTCGTCCCTGGGGATAGATTACCTTGGGGTTTCTCTAGACTCACTTCTTGTGTTTTGCCCGAAGAGGGAGAGTGGGGAGATCATGGAGTCGCTGAGGAGGAACAAGGTGATTGTGGAGGAGGTTGGCAGGGTAGTGCGGGGAAACAAGGCTGTCCTTGATGGACGCCCCTTTGCACCAAGATTTAGGGAATCTGCATACACGCGGATAAAACAGATAGTGGGGGAGAAAAAACCTGTAGATGAGGAGAGGTTCCAAAGAGGAGCTGTGAAGGCGGCGAGGGAGGCAAAGAAAAAGATGGAGGAGGTGATTGAATATGTCAAGAAAAGCGCTGAAGGATCTGGGGATGAGGACTAATTGGATATACGAGGTCCTGATGGAAACCGGAGGGATCCACAGGGCTCCCATGGGGGTGTGGACAGAAGACTTTGAAACTCTTGTTGTAGATATCTATCGGGATAGTAGCACTTATACGAACCTGAAAAATGATCCAGATGGGGTAATATACCTTATTGATGATCCAAGATATCTCGTAGAGAGCAAGCATGTTGATTACTTTGCGAAGCTGAATTTCAGAGCAGTTGAGGCAGTTCCCGGAAACCCCACCAGGTTCGTGTGCACCATAGGGGAGATAAAAAGAAGGAGGGAGGGGAGCCCACTTAATAGGGCCTTTGGCCTGTTTCTTGAATACCTGGTGGATGAATCAAGGAAAAAGATAGACCAAAGTGCTGCGGAAAGGGTAGAATACTACAAAAAAACCATACGCAAAGTAGCTCCAGGATCTATTTATGAAACCTTGATAGACAGATTTGGAGGGGAAGATGGATAATTCTCTTATGAGAAAGGAGATTAGGATTAGAACCCCTTCACGCCTCCACCTATCACTTCTGGATATGAACGGGGGGATTGGCAGGGTAGATGGAGGGGTGGGAATAGCACTCATGGAGCCACACTTTGACCTCTCAATTAGGCGTGCTCGAGGCGTAAGTTGTGATACAGGGGAGGGGGAACTAAAGAGGACGGTTCTGGAGACTGCCAAGCGTGTATGCAAACTTCTCCATCTTCCTGGAGCAGAGATAAGAGTCAGGTCCACAATACCCCAGCATGTCGGATTTGGATCAAAAACGCAGCTGTATCTAGGCTTAGCCCGTGGGATATTGAACTCATGGGGTATTTATCTGCCAGTGAGGGAAATAGCCAGAATTGTGGGGAGGGGAGGAACGTCTGGAATAGGGGTAGCAGCGTTTCAATATGGAGGGTTTATAGTGGATGGGGGACACTCAGCAGAAAAGGGATTTTTACCCTCTCATTTCTCCCAAGAGGAAGCTCCTCCTGTACTAATCAGACGCGACTTCCCGTGGTGGGTAGTCTGCGCATGGCCAAGGGGTAGGGGTGCGTTCGGAGCGGTGGAGAGGGGGGTATTTGAGAAATATTGTCCAATACCTGCGACCGATGTGGAAAAGGCCACAAGGATCGTTCTGATGAAGCTAATACCAGCGATTATTGAAGAAGATTTGAACGAATTTGGAAATGCAGTCAACATGCTTCAAAGAGTTGGCTTCAAGGCCATTGAAAACAAATTGAAAAGGGGGAGCGTTGGAGCCATCTTGGAATATATTCAAAGAAACTCGGCTGGTGGTGGCCTGTCCTCCTTTGGCCCGGTTTGCTTTGGTCTATGCGAGAGCAGGGGGGAAGCAAGGATGTTAGAAGAGGACATCAGGGCGGAATTTGGGACCAATGCCTTGGTTACAAGAGGGAATAATACAGGGGCTGTGGCGATGGAGGGGAGACAAACCCAGAATATTCATGGAGGCCTCGGGATAAGATGATACTAGAGGTCCTCTCCATGGCTCTGTTTTGCGGAGTGCTGATTTTTGCCAATTATGCCGAGAGAAGAAAGAGATACTGGCTAGCGGTTGGGATATTGGAGTATCTTGGCCTTGGTAGTGTGATAGCGGTGGGTATATTGTATTTGGAGACAGCACCGAAATTGGGGGTGTGTATCACCGTGTCTGGACTCCTCTCTATCCTCTTGCTATTCAGAGAGATTAGGGAAAGGCTCTCTTCTGTCATGGAGATTGATCCCGAGAGTAAGCTCCATACCCTGTCTCTAATCCTGTTTATTCTGTTGGTTGGGGCATTCTCTGGCATTCTCCTCTCTGTTGAGACAACACGGATTTCTACTCTGAGGGTGGGAGTAGAGGACGTTGTAATACAAGATGTCGGATTTGTTTTTCTCTCTCTCTTTGGGGTTGGGTGGCTAACACGGAGATCTATAAGAGAGACCATAAGGAGGTTGGGAATCTCGTCCCTTGGACCCAAAGGGTTTCTTTCATCCGCAGGGTTTGTGGGTCTCATGTTTCTTGTTTCCGTTTTTGCAAGTTTGTTACTCCCCTCTTCTGGAGAGGACGCAACTGTAAAGGTTCTTGGTGGCGTCTCTATCCTATCTGCTGTTGTCATTTCTATCTCTGCTGGTCTCGGGGAAGAGCTGCTCTTCCGGGGTGCAATGCAGCCCAGATTCGGGATACTGCCATCTGCTTTTCTCTTCTCCCTTGTGCACCTCCAGTATCCCCATCCAGTTCAGCTTTTTTCTCTTTTTCTTTTGGGAGTAATACTGGGATACGAAAGGAAGAGAATAAATACCACCGCCTCTATTGTAAGCCATATTGCGTATGACATCCTCTCCTTTTTGTCTATGATATAAGAGGGGCTTAACAGATTTATAAGAACATCAACAGAATATTGTAATATGGAAACCAAGAGGGGAAAGACCACCATAGAAATCATCAAATCCTTGGAAAAACAACGAAGATTAAGCCCGATAGAGCGTATAATAGCAACTACAACAGGCTCTGTTACGCAGATACTGGAAGCCTACCTGGGGGAAGAAGTGGGGATACACACCATAGAGCAGAGAGTAAAGGAAGCGGGAGAGATGGCTGAGGTGTTGGGAATTAGAAAGGGGGACAAGGTAAACTACCGCGTCGTGGAAATTAGGGGTAGGGGGGGAAGAGTCCTGATAAAAGCTGTGTCGTGGACTCCTCTGAAAAGGCTGAAAAACAGGTTCAAAGATGACCTGATGCGGGCTGATATTCCAATAGGGAAGATTCTTTTGAAGCACCAGATCGAGTCAAGAAGAGAGTTGCGAGATGTGAAAGTGGAGGGGGGCAGGATCAAGAGAACTTATGATATAATAAGCGATGGAGGTGTTCTAATGAGAATTGAAGAGGTTATTTACGGTGATGATTTTTAAATCTCCTCTCTTTCGCAGTTGCAACTGAAGCTGCAAACGTTGCCAATGCGACCGCATCTTGTAGCGATTCTGGAGTCACATCCAGGAGGGATGTGGGTATGTATTCCTCTATAAACTTCCCGTCCTTCCGTGGAAGGGTACCGTATTTTGTCTCAGTAGAACTATGCTGTGGCTTGTACAGGGGAATGTTGGGACCTACATGTTCTTCCAAGAATTTTTTCTTTTCTTCTGAGGCGTTCTCTGGGGTGTGAGCGTTGACCTTCGCTGCTGGAAGCCGCCCAACGTAGTAGGACAAGAGTGGTGTAGCTATATGTACATACGCTTCATTTTCATGTTCCTTTAACTTGTAGGATTCCCAGTTTCGTATCCCCTTTCTCTTTGTCCTTATATTGAAAAAGAGCTTCGCAATCTTTATCTCATCTCCCCCTGTGAGGAGACTTCTAGCAAAGGACGGGTCTATTGCATAGGTCCTGACTAGATACCTCTCAGCTATCCTCAGCTGGTCTGGTGTCATTAAATGGTATTGCTTTGGGAGGTTGGGAAGATCCCGCGGGGAGGTAACCCAACGCCCCCACTTTCTTACTCCGAGGAGATAAGAGGTCCCACCCAGAGTGGCTAGACCAGATACAGTTGCTCCCCAAATAGCGCGGTTTCTCTCATGCAGAGGGGGAAGATTACCAAGCAGAGCAGCAGCGGTTACAGAAGAGGTTCCAAGTCCCCGATGAAGCGCACCGCTCCTCCACCAGTAACCAGATCTGAGGAGTAACCTGTGTAAAAGAGGTCCCCTTTCTTTGGGATAGATGGAGGACTTCGGTCTTGTGACCCTTCCCTTTTCTCCATCCCTCCTCAATTTTCGGCCTTCTCTTGTCTTGGCTAATAGGCTCCCCAGCAGGTGTGCTGTCCCTTTGCCCCCTTTCTTTGCTGTTTTCCCTGATGTTCGTCTCTTTGGCATTTTATCTGACTGGGTATTAAATATAGGGTTAAAATATTAAAAGCTATGGAAACGGGATTGGTCCTTGGTATAGACCCAGGTACTAGCAGATGGGCGTTTACATTTATGGAACAGGGAAGAGTAGTGAGGGAAAGAATCGTTGACACTAAAACCATAAGAGAACAGCCCGGTCTTGCAACAAAAATCAGCAAGAGAGCTAAGATTGTAGTGGGGCCATCAGGATATGGAACCTCCATAAAACGAGTGAGTGAGTTAACACAACACGATTTCTTTGAGATTCTTTTAAAGAGGGGGGGCGAGAGCATTGTGGGGGTAGAAGCTGTACTAAGGGAATTTATAAGGGAGAATATTAACGCGTATGTGGTCCCAGGTGTTAAACTCCTTCCTACAGTTCCAATAGAGAAAAAGAGGGGCAGGGTGGATATGGGAACACCGGATAAGCTATGTGCTGCTATAGCAGGGATTGTGGAGCAAACAAGAAGAAGAAGAATACACTACAGCGAAGCCTCTCTCATCCTCGCGGAGTTTGGGCATGCGTTTGACGCCTTTGTGTCGGTAGCTGAGGGGAGGATAGTGGATGGGATAGGGGGAAGCATGTCCAGATCATCCGGGTTTTCTATAGATGGAGAGATATTATACCTCAAGGGCAAAATAGAGAAGGGGGAAGTAGGGAGGAAAGAGGAGGCAGATATCACAAAAGATGCTATCACAGACATCCAGACCCTCCTTTCTGAAAATCCAGGAGCGGAGATCTTGGTATCCGGCACTCGGTCCCGCAAGATTTTCCCAGAATTACGAAAGCGCCTTCAAAACGTTCGTCTTCTGCAGATAGGCTCCAGCAATGCAGCGTACGGAGCAGCAGTTATAGGCGATGGGCTGTCTGGAGGAAGTTTTTCAGATCTCGTGGAGTTGCTGGAGATCAGGAAGGCTGGGGGCAGTAATTTGGATTATGTGGATTTGTGAGGAGAGAGGTGGGGAAATGAGGTAAAGTAGATAGGCGTCAATGTGTCTTTTTATTCTTAGAAAATTCAAAATAAACCCTATGGAGCCCTTTGAGCCGGTGAAGCTGGAGGAAGAGATTCTAAGATACTGGGACAAAATAGACCTGTTCAAGAAGATATTGAAGAAGAACGAGAATGGGAAGAAGTTCTATTTTCTGGACGGCCCCCCCTATGTGAACGGTGAACCACACATGGGACATGCAAGGACCCGGGCAGTTAGGGACCCCCTCTTGAAGTACCGAATGATGAAGGGCTACAATGTAAATCTACAGCCAGGATTTGACTGCCACGGTCTGCCGATAGAGGTAAAGGTAGAAGAGGAGCTGGGGTTGAGGAGAAGGGAGGATATAGAGGTTATGGGAGCTGAAAAGTTTATAGACAAATGCAGATCCAGAGCCCTCTATTTTATAGACAGGTTTCTGGAGTTCTACAAGAGGTTTGGAATGCACTGGGACTTTGAACATCCATATCGCACGCTGGATAATGAATATATTTCGTCCTCCTGGGCTTTTTTCAAGAAGTGCGAGGAAAAGGGGATTTTGTACAAGGGAAAAGCCACAACTGCCTGGTGCCCTCGTTGCGAGACCGCACTAGCTGGATACGAAGCCACTGATGAATATAGGGATGTCTCAGACTATTCTATATATGTAAAATTTCCTATTAGAGGGAGGGAGAAGGAGTACATACTCATATGGACTACAACTCCGTGGACCCTGCCGGCAAATCTCGCGGTTACAGTTAATCCAAAATATGAATATGTGTGGGTTGAGGTAGGAAATGGAGAAAGATGGTTAATGGCAGAAGAACTAGTGGACAGGGTGATGGAGGACTGTGGCGTAGAAGAATACAGAATCGTTGGGGGGGGAATGAAGGGAAAGGAATTGGAGGGAATGAAATATGAGTTTGTTTTATCTGACATAACGCCAGAGAACAAGAAATTGGAGGCAGATCACAAAAACGCACACTCCGTCATATTAGGGGATTTTGTAACTCTTGAGGATGGAACTGGGTGCGTACATACCGCCCCGGGGCATGGACAAGACGATTACTCGGTGGGGATAAAATACAGGCTCCCTCCATTTTCTCCAGTTGGTCCTGAGGGCAGGTATACAAGAGAGGGAGGGAAACTGGAGGGGGTATATGTCAGGGATGCAGATTCTAAGGTAATAGAGATACTGAAATCCAGAGGGCTCCTTGCGGGAGAGAAGAGGATAACACACAGGTATGCACACTGCTGGAGATGCAAAACTCCGATTATATACAGGGCTTCTCCTCAGTGGTTTGTTAATGTAGGGAAGGTAAAAAGGGAGCTCATAGAGGAAAACAAGAAGGTGCGATGGATACCAGAGTGGGCTGGAGAGAAGAGGTTTAAAAACTGGATAGAAGAGGCGAGAGACTGGTGCATATCAAGACAGAGATACTGGGGCATTCCCCTTCCCATATGGGAGTGTGAATGTGGCGAGAGGGTTGTCATAGGAAGTTGGGAAGAGTTAAAAGAAAAGGCTATAAAACTGCCAGAGGGGGATGTGGATCTCCACGCACCCTATGTAAACAAGATAGAGCTAAAATGCCCAAAGTGTGGAAAGACGATGAAAAGGGTTCCGGATATCACAGACATATGGTTTGAGTCCGGGGCGGCGACATGGGCGTCGATGAATTATCCAAAAGAGAAAAGGTTTGAGAAGTTCTTTCCGGTTGATTTTATAACCGAGGGATTAGATCAGACGAGGGGATGGTTTTACACACTTATGGTGGAGGGGGTGATTATGTTTGGACAGGCCCCCTACAGGAACGTGCTGATGAATGAATGGGTTTTGGATAAGGAGGGGGAGAAAATGTCCAAATCCCTAGGGAATGTAATCTCGCCCGCAGAGGTTATAGAGAGATATGGGGCGGATATAACAAGATTTTACCTCCTCTCCGAAACAGAAGTGTGGGAAAAACTAAAATTTGATATGGACGGCCTAAAGATAACCTTCCGCCTCTTCAACACCCTCTGGAATTCCTACCAATTCCTAAAGACCTATATGTCTGCTGCAGGATTTAACCCCAGGGATGCAGATGCAGGGGAGTATGAAGACGTCATGAAGGTGGAGGATGCCTGGATTATATCACGGCTTTCTTCCCTAAACCAAGAGGTTACGAGGGGGCTGGAGGAGTTCAGGCCCTATGAGGCAGTGATCAGGATAGAGGATTTTATATTAAACGATCTGTCTAGATGGTATATAAAGGCCATAAGGGACAGAACGTGGATAAATGCAAGTAGGAGAGATAAAGAAGCAGCACTCTTGACGCTCCATATGGTCCTCTCTGAAACTACCAGAATGCTTGCGCCCTTTGCTCCATTCATATCCGAATACATATTCCGGGATCTGATGGGAGAGGAAAGCGTATTCTTGAGAGGGTGGCCAAGCATAGCCATATCCCCAAGTCAAGAACTGGAGAGGGAAATGGAAGTGGCTAAAGAGATAGTGGAGCAGGTAAATGCAGCGAGGGGGGAGCTCGGGATAAAGCTAAGGTGGCCTGTTGATGAGATCGCAGTGGTGACCAAAGTAGATATAAACGACGTGGCTGAAGTGATCGAGAAGATGGCCAATGCAAAAAGGGTGAGAATTGTTGACAAAGTTGAGGGAGAAGGATGGGTAGAGAGGGAATTCTCAGCTGGAAGGGTGTTTGTCAAAAGGGAGAGATCAAAGGAGACAATAGAGGAGGGCCTTATTAGGGATCTCATGCGCCACATACAGGTAATGCGGAAGAAAGAGAAGCTGGATGTCACTGAGGAAATAAAGCTGAAGGTGTACAGCGGGGTAGAATTTAAGAAGACAATTGAGAGGTTCTTGGACGAGATAAAGGAGAACACGACAGCCAGCGAAATTGAGGTTGGGGAGGGAAAGCCAGAGAAATTTAAGGCTGAAGTAGAGGTTGGAGGAGAGAGGGTATGGGTGGATTACGAGAGGTGAGGAGAGATCAAATTTAAAGGGAGAGAATCAAATAATAAGGAAGATGGAAAGAGTGAGT
>JAOZPI010000008.1:0-3490 GCA_029932835.1 archaeon
TTCCACCTCTTTGTCTAACCTGGACAAAAACTCATTCATGCTTTATTTTTTTGGATATGCTTATAAAGCTTTTTATACAGGCGGCTTCAAAATAAAGCTTGTATTTGTCCAACTGCCATGGATTTTGATTCAGAGCTAAAGAAGGTCTTGAAGGGGGGGAAGGTGGTCATAGGAGAAAAAAGAGTAAAGAAGGGGATGCTGAATGGAAAGATAAAAATGGCAATACTTGCGTTGAATGCCCCTCCTGACATAAGGGACGAGATCAAAAAATATGCACGCCTCTCCAATGCAAAATACTATGAGTATCCCGAGAGTTCAAAGGAACTCGGATATAAGTGCGGCAGACCGTTTCCGATACTTGTCCTTGGAATTCTGGATGAGGGGGATAGCAAGATCCTGGAATTAGGGAAAAATGCTTCTTGATACACGCAGCATTCAGTTCATAAACGCTTTTGAACAGTTGACAGGGGTTAGGACTGGCGACTGCTTTGAGGCAGAAGGTTTTCTTGTCTTCCTTGTAAAGAAGGGGGAATTTGGAAGGGCTATCGGGCGAAGGGGTTCTAACATCTCAAAGGTGCAGAAGAAATTTGGGAGGAGGATCCTTGTCTTTGAGGATTTTGACAACATTTCGGAATTTACACAAGCTGCCTGCCGCCTTCTTAATGTCTCCACAGATCTCTCAGACCGCAAACTTCGTGTAAAGATACCGAGAGGAGAAAGGGAGGGCATCTCTGGGAAGCAAATTAGGGTGATAAAAGAGCTTCTAAAGAGGAGATTTGACTTAGAGGAGGTGGAGTTTATCTTCACTTAGAGCTCTGGATCTTTCCCTCTTAGTTTTTCCCGTCTTTTTAGGTTTTTCCTTCTATACAATACTGCAATGCCTAGTGCTGCATGACTACGTATCCTCGGGCGAAACACTCCGGACTATTGCCCACCTTAGTGGATTGCGAGTCGAGGACATCCCTGTTCACTACCTTCCTGTCAATGCTGTGTTTGGCTATAGGCTAATTCCTTTGGGCAAGAATGTGAAAAATGTAGGGTCGCATGCGGTCGTTGAAAAGAGGGTGAGGGCAGGACCGAGGGGGCGAAGGCTCGTCTTGGTCCCAGAGAATAGCTTTTTGACCCCCAATGAGAGAAAAGGGATCAGAAGGCTTGCTTACATGGGGGGAGCAGCTCTTGGGCATGAGATCAAGAGGGAAGGGCCCACAAAACGGACTAAGGCTTAGATCCCAACGACTCTACAAAGGCAAGGATCAGTCTGGTTGCGTTTTCAAGATCTCGCAAATCACATATGCCACTGGGGGCGTGGATATACCTTGTTGGAATAGAGACGCCCCCGGTTTTCACCCCTTCATTGCTCATGTAGATGATAGCTCCATCAGTCATGCCCCCCTTTGTAGCCTCCAGCTGATAGGGAATCCCCTTGTTTCTGGCACATTCTATTAAAAGCCTCTTTACCTGGGGTGAGGGAACCATCCCCCTACCGCTTGCCTCTACAACTGTTATTGCAGGTCCAGCACCAAGCTTCAAGTTGCTCTCTGTTTCCTTTATATCTGGCGTGTCCCCAGCTATTGCTGTGTCTATAGAGAGAGCGTAGTCTGGCTTTATAGAGAAAGCAGAGGTCCTGGCTCCCTTTAATCCCAACTCCTCTTGGGCTGTGGCCACCCCATAGACCGTCCCTTTGAGTGTGCTCATCTTGGAGAGGCGCTTCATGACCTCCACTAGTACCGCACAGCCTGCACGATTGTCAAGGGCTTTGCCCATTACCCTATTCCCAAGGTCAAAGAACTTTGAATCAAATACTACTGCATCTCCAACTTGGACCCTTCTCTTGGTCTCCTCTGCAGAAAGTCCGGTATCGATGTACATCTCATCCAGCCTGAGCTTCTTTTTCTGATCTTCTTCATCCCTTTTGAGGTGTGGTGGCTTGAATCCGATAACCCCCGGAATTGGCCCCTTCTCTGTCAAGATCCAGACGTTTTTTGCCAGAAGAGTCTCCTCATCTATTCCCCCCATCTCAATAACGTGTATAAAGCCCTTTTCGTCTATGTGCTTTACCAAAAGCCCTATCTCATCCATATGAGCAGCCAGCATAATCTTGGGGCTTCCTGATCCTATCTTGGAAACCACATTACCAAAGCGGTCCACCTCAACCTCAGCGTATCTTCCAAGCTCCTTTAGCATAATCTCTCTCACTTCTTCCTCATAGCCACTTATTCCATAGGCCTTAGACAACCTCTCCAATCTTTCTTTCATGGCTTATTTTTGAGGCTTGACTATGAAAAATACTAATAAGGATGAGGAGGGTAAATCTACGAAGGGCTCGGCTGACTGATTTGGGAAGGGTAAGCAAATGGAGGAAGAGACAATGATAAGGGTTGTTTTCCTAGGAACATCCGGATCTGTGCCAACAAGAGAGAGGGGTCTCCCATCGCTCTATATTGAGTTTCGGGGGAACCGCCTCCTCTTTGACTGCGGCGAGGGGACACAACGACAGATGCGAATCGCCGGTCTTCCATTTATGAAGATAGACAAAATCTTCATAACCCACTTCCACGCGGACCATTGCCTTGGCCTTGGTGGGTTGATACAGACCTTGGATTTGTTCAAGAGGCAGAAGAAGCTGGAAATTTATGGCCCACAAGGAACGGAGGAGGTCATAAAAAAGGTCATAACCACGGGGCATTTTATACTCGAGGGCTTCGACTTGGAGATAAATGAGATAGATACAAGGGGGATAACGCAGATAGTTGCGGAGAGGGACTACTCTGTTTGGGCTGCCCCCCTAAACCATTCCGTCCCGTGTTTGGGTTATCGCTTTGAGGAGAGAAAGAGGAGAAAATTCCTAAAGAAGAGGGCCCTAGAGTTTGGTGTTCCAGAGGGGCCTCTCTTTGGGAGACTGCAGGATGAGGAGGATAACAAAATAGGGAGCAAAGTGATAAGGGCGGATGATGTTTTGGGTCCACCAAGGGCAGGGAGGAGGGTTACGTATATATCAGACACGCGACCTTGCAAAAGGGGTGTTGAGCTCGCTTCTCATAGTGATGTGTTGATACATGAGGCAACACTCTCTGAAGAAGAAAGAGCCTCTGCAATCCAGGGAAAGCACTCTACAGCCAAGGAGGCTGCCACAGTGGCGAAGAAGGCAGGGGTGAAAGAATTGTATCTTACCCACATCAGCCAGCGCTATGACGACACATCAGAGCTGGAAAGAGAAGCCCGCAGGGTCTTTAAGCGAACCAAGGTTGCCAAGGACTTTGACACAATAGAGCTATAAAGGGAGAGAAATCCAAGAGCCATTAAAAATATAATCCAGTCTCAGAACTATGGCCCAGCCGACCACCAGATGTCCAGTTCTTTGGTAGTGTTTCCTGTTGTTATATTAACAACCTCATGGCACATCTGGGCATTTCCATACTTATCCTTTCCTAGCAGTTTCACCACAACTGCCACCCCTTCAATCGAGGAGTTGAAGCTTTGTCCCTCTGGT
>JAOZPI010000008.1:3500-12021 GCA_029932835.1 archaeon
GGTCCAGAGAGAGGATATTTAGCGTATCCTCTATACTAGCTATCTCGTCGTTCATAACCCACAGGGAGGTTACAAATGTTAGCGAAAGGAGCAGTATAGCACCTGCTGTTAGGATATAATAACTTTTCCAGCGCATCAATCCGAGCTCCTCAAAGGCCCGGATGACATCCTCTTTTCTCTCTATGCGTCGCTCTTCAGCCTCGATGGCCTTTTCCTCAAGCTCTATCTTCTTGATTTCCTCTTCCTCCACATCCTTTTTCCTCCTTCTTCTGGCCATTGCGTATATGTTATGCCTAATTCAATAAAAATGTCTACCTCCTCGGTTCTCTTTTCCTAATGAAATCGCTGCGCCGAAACTCAAATTGCGGAGATCCAAAGGTTCTCTTGGGGAGCTTTTTGCCCCCCATCATCTTGTTAAATCTCTCAAGTGCCTTCTGTCTCCCTTCTTCTGAGTGCACTCCCGAAACAATCCTTAAGAGATTTGGGTTTTTCTTAAAATGCTCCTCTATGGACCTCCGAAAGAGCTCTCTTGAGATCCAGCCCCGGTATTCTGGCTTTACATCAAGCCCGTAGGTGCGCTCCCCCTCCAGGATCCTATACCCCACTATTGAACCTGTCTTTCTCTCTCGTGCCACATAGACACAACCCCTTTCAAAGAAGCCCTTCATATACATCTCATTCCTATACTCGGCCCGGTAGCTGCCCCAGTCCCTCTTAAATCTCTCATAGTCCTCAGGCTTTGCCCATTCAAAGAGGATATCCCCCCTTTTTGGCTTATTGCCTACTCCGTTATCTCTGCCCACTTTCCTTCGCCCTCCCAGAGCTTAATGGAAATCGATAGATCATCTCTACCGTGTTTATTAAGGGCTTGCTTAAGCTTTTGGTAGATCCAAAGGACGAGATTTTCTGTAGTTGGGTTGTCTAGAATATTGTTTAGGTTTGTGTGATCAAGGTGTTTGATTATCCCCTCTACCACAGTCTTTAGATCTGAAAAGTCCATCACCATCCCATTTTCCCTTACCTTGCCAGCGACCGTAACCTCAAGGCGATATGTGTGGCCATGGAGTTCTTCGCAGGGGCTGCCTCCAGCACTCACCGTATAATGGGCAGCATCAAATACAAATTCCCTTCCTATTCTGAGTTTTTCCGTCTTTTTCATCTCTGTAGGAGACCTACTCAAATACCCAGGTCTTTTCTCTATCCATAACTGTTAGCTTTTTTACAGAGAAAAGCTCTAGAGGGCATTTGGCTATGGACTTGTACTTCCGTACAACCTCCGCAAAACTCTGGTCCCGAAATATGGAGTTTGCAGTTATGATGGGACCAAAGTTTTTGAATCCGTGGAAATCTCCCAAGAGGGTTACATGACTGTAGAGGCGTATAGCATCATTCATTTCATTCTCTATGTCTTCGCTATTGTAATTGGCTTTGACAGTAGAGAGTGCCTCTTTAATCTTGAGGTTGTTTAAGGGTGTAAGAAGCGAAAGCCTCAAGAGGGCCACTTCTATTGCCCGAGAGAGGATGTTTATAATCTGTGCCTCTGATCCATGGATAATACAGATGATCTCTGCCTTTTTTATTCCAGCTCCTTGAAGCTCGGATTTGATCCTCTCCATATCCTCTTCGATCCCTTCTTGGGAGCACCCCTCTACGCACGCAATAGGTGGTACTTCTCCACCTGCAGGCCAGTTTCTTGAACTCTTTTCAGTGGCTATCCCTTCATAAATAGCTGCAGGTCTCTTTGCAAGCCAGCGCACTGGACCACTTATTAATAGCTTTTCTCGGGTCCATGCTGCCATCTGGCATCCAAGGGAGGCTAAAAGAGGATAGTTTGTTGAGGTCTTTACTGTGATGACATCCCCGCTGATTTTATAGGTCACGCTGCCCAAAAAACCCATTGACGCTTCTGCGAATACCCTGCCCTCTTGGAGTGTCTTGGCCCAGTAGAGTGGAAACCTTGAATCTGCGTTAGCCTTGCTCAAGAGGTTGGAAACAGAGAGCATGGCTTATTAAGATGGAGGTGGAATAAAAAGGGGAAGCAGCCTTAAGAAGATTAGAGGGGGAGCGGTGGGGGCTCCGCTCCCTCTGGTTCTGCAAAGAGAGAAAGGATTTCTGTTGCATTTGATGCCGCTCCCTCGCTTTGGTTCGTTTTCGTGCTGTTGTTATCCTGCGTCTTGTTTTCCCCTCCAGCTGGTTCTGGTCCCTCCTTGGCGATTTCCCAAGAGACAAGCAAGAGGAGGGATACAACAGCCAGCCCAACGACCAGTATAGGGATATTTCGATCCATTTTCTTTTGTGTTCATCCCCTTTTATTCTGGGAGTGGTGGAGGAAGCAAAACAGACCCCCACCCAAACTCACAGCTATCGCTCACTTTGACTACAATTCCTCTATAGATCATCTCTTCTGTAAACCCTTCATCAACTCCCCATTCTCTCCACCTCTGTGCTTCTGGATCCCAGTAGTATGCACTCTCAAAATCACATTCCGGCCCTACCTCCTCTAGGGAGCCTCCCTCCATATCCCCTGTAATAGGAAGGAAGTTCCATCCTCTGCTAAGCTCTAAGTCATTAAAGCTTGTTTCTTTCCTTAGCTTGAATCTCATGGAACACTCTCTAAAAGAGTAGACCCAAAAGGAGTGGTGTTTGAGATACTCCATCAGCCTTTCTGGGCCCATGTAGTCTTCTGCTTGTTTCAGGGTCATGTACTTCCCAGCCTCTGCGATATAAACAAAGGCGTAGAGCTTATCTATGGAACTGCAGGTTCCCTTTTCCAGTTTTCCGTCTCCAGGCAGCGCTATGAGGTTCCAGCCAGATTTTAATCCTAGCTCTACTGTTTCATAAACCGGTGGTACCTGGTACAAGAGATTCAGGGTAGCGTAACTACTGTCCTCAGATCCATCCTCACCCACTACCAAGACGCGAAATCGGTAGGCACTTCCCGAGGCCACAACCGATGGAGCAACCTTCACCTTTTTCTTCTGGGCTTCGGGTGATACCTCAACTATCAGGGGCTCTTCTCCACTATTCGAGGAATCTGCGCTCTCTCCTGACGTGGTGGTATCTGTTTCTGGAACTGGAGTGGCATTTACCTCCACTACTTCACTCTTTTCAGATACTGCCTCTGTGTATGTAGAGGCTTCCATAGGCATAGAGGTGTCCACCAGGAGCACGATCGTTGACCTGCCGCCACTAGGCACCCTTATAGCTCTTTCATAGTCCAGACTAAAAGGCAGGTTCAGAACAGCTAGCTTGTATGTGTAATATCTCTTCTTGGTGGTTTTCTCGTAGTAATTGTGCTTGTCTCTGACAGTTATCTCATACTTAGCCACCTCCCCAGAACGGACTGATTGCCTATTGGGTTCTATTCTCACATCTACATAGTCCCCTAGAGCCTCTGTAGAGACCATAAAGACAGCTTCTTGTCTTTCCATGTCAACCTCTAACAACGAAATCTTGGCCCCAAAAGCAGATATCGTTTCCCCTTCGGATAAGGCGACTGCCTCTTCGGGGGATACCTCTTCTGCGTAGGCCTCCACGCTTTTCTCCCCGATCCTCTTGGGCGATCGAAGTCCTGTGAGAGAAACAGCGGTTGCAGTCCTAAGAGCATTTGTGGTGCTACCTGAGGAGCTTGTCGCTTCTCGAACGCTTAGCGCTGGATAAACGAAGGGTGACCTCACGGAGATATAAGCCTTGGGACCGTCCTGAGGACATTCTACCTTTCTAGCGCTCTCTGTATATGTTGCAGACTTCACCTCTTCTGTATTTGTCAGGATCCGGCAATTTGAATTAGAGAGCTTGTTGAGGGTTATCCTCATATCGCCATAATCCACGACTATAGCACTGGCACCCACGCTCAAGCTGAACTTCTGATTAAGATGCACATACTTTGTTTCTGTTGCCTTATATGCCATAAATTTTGTCTCTGACCTGTACATAGCGCTGCTTGTGTATGCGTATGCAGTTACATAATACGGTCCTTCGCTTCTGATTCTCACCTTCCCTGTATACTGGCAAGTGGCCCAGGTCTCTTCCTCCTCCTTCGCGGCATTAGACCCAGCCTCAATAACAGAAGCACGCAGCGCACAGAAGGTTTTTTCGAGGGAAACCTCTACTCTTTCTCCTGAAGGGGTTTCTACCTCAGCCCAAACGTCTGCATCTCTTGTGTTGGAGTACAACCTCGCGTAGATAATAGCGCTCTCTCCAAGCTCATACTCCTCCCTATCCGTTGATACATAGAACGTCTCCTCAGCCACTATAGGATTTACTACCTCTACTGGAGACACAACAATCTTCTTTGCTGTAGTAGAATTTGTCGGGTAAGCTGGCACAGGTACCAGCGAAAAAAACAATACCAGGGTCACACACATAGCTATTACATTATAGCTTTTATACCTTCCCATTTTTTTACCTCCTTTGCTGTGTTATGGGTGTGATGAGCATAAGGGCGCTCTTCCAAGAGCTTAAAGGTGTTGCAATAGAAGAGCGCCGAGAGTACCAACCAAAGGCCCAAACCCTTTTTTGATCCCTTTTTGAAGTCTGATTCCTTTTTTGATTCCATTTTAAATTTCATCATTGTTCATTCTATGTAAGCAACCATACTAAAGATTTTGCAGGAACAATTGAGAGAAAAAGGTTCCAGATGGTTTCTTAGATAAAAAGAAGTCAGATTAGTCCTCCTTTTCGTTCAAAAACCAATCTGAGAGCTCTATCCTCCTTGTTCTCCCTAAGATTTCCCTCTTTACGATACCTCTTGCTTCAAGACCAGAGATCAATCTAGACAAGGTGGATTTTGGGATTCCAAGGTCCCTCCCAAGGTCCCTCTGTTTTGCTTGTCCCCCTCTCTCTAGAAGCACTTCCATGACCCTCCTTTCCAGATCATCCATACCGCTTAGTATATGCTTCATTCTGGGCGTAAGCGAGACGGGATGTACAGATTTTGGTAAAACCTCATCGTGTTGGTTCCTCCCCCGAGATCTCTTGTACAGAACAATCAAAATGCCGATTAGAGATCCTATTCCAAACAAGAGGAGAAAGGGGAACATACCATCTTCTTTGTGTATCAGGCTCTGAGTAAGCTCTATATGGACTTCTGTTGCCTCGCCCCTTTTTATCCTAACTGTCTGGGAGCCCACACCAGAGTTCTTTGCAGAGACATGGCAAATCCCCACAGGGAGCCAATTGGCAGAAAAAGAGCCATACTCATCTGTATATTGCTTTTCTGTCTCTCCATAGTCCCCGCTGCATTCAAACTTTACCTCGGCCCCAGGAACCAAGTGGCTGTTAGAATCAAAGACATCCCCCCTGAGACTTCCAACAGGTTGCATATATGCAGTTATATTCGTGTCTCCACTAAGAGAGAGGGAAAATCTAGAGTAGTAGTCCTTGCCTGTGGTGTTGAGGATATCCAACTTTAGTGTAATTACCCAAGATCCATCTGGGAGGTGGAGGAGAAGGGTTGCGTCCTCCCCAACGAACCTCAGGGTTTCTATCCTTGTCTTCCCCTCTACCTTGATTCGAATGTGTGCATTCCTTATCTCTCTAGACCCGTTTATATCCAGAAGACGAATTGCAACGCTATTTAGGCCTCCGCCTTCTTCAGTAGCTTCTCCAAGCTGCCCCTCAAGAGATGGAGGGCTCAAATCTGCATCACCCGATGGAAATACCTCTGAGAGTGAGAGGTTTGAAAATGGCGCTGCTGATGAAAGCAGGAGCAAAGAACCTAGCAAAACAGGGAAAGATATGGGTATGACCTTCTGCATATTTTAATTATATCTTACCTTAACTAAAATTGGAGAGAAGAGAGATGGAGATAATCCCGATTGCTGCTGATTCACTTGGAGTTCGGTCTATGGCCACGCTGGTGAAAACAGATGACGTGAAGATAGTTATAGACCCAGACGCTGCCTTAGGGCCATCAAGATATGGGCTCCCTCCTCATCCCCTTGAGTTAGAGGCTCTCAAAAGAGCCAGAGAGAGGGCCCATACCACTGCTTCAGAGTCAGACATTATTGTGGTCTCACACTACCACTTTGACCACTTCAGTTACGATCTAGAACCATACAGGGGGAAGAGGATTTATGCAAAGTCTACCAAAGAGCACATCAACAAGTCACAGAGAGCAAGGGGAGAGGCCTTTTGGTCCGAAGTCTCAAAAATCGCACAAGCGAATCCTGCAGATGGAGTGGAGATCAAAGAGGGAAAAGTCCGCATGTGCTTCTCTCCTGCGGTGCCACATGGTCCTCCAGGTGTGAGGCTGGGGTTTGTGGTTATGACCCTCGTGGAGGAGAAGCTTCGTTTTATCCATACTTCTGATGTCCAAGGACCAGTTGCAGAGGAAACAGCTGAGTGGATTATAGAAAGAAAGCCAGATATTGTTTATGTAGATGGCCCCCCGGTCCTATTTCTTGGATGGAAGTTCTCACACGCCAACCTAGAGAAGGCTGCTTCCAACTTTCAGAGAATTCTAGACGAAACAAAAGCGGAGGTTATTCTCGATCACCACCTCCTCCGAAGCCTGGACTATAAGGAGAAATTCCCCTTTTTCGATAACCCACGCGTTAAGACAGCCGCCGAGTATCTGGGACTCAAAAACTCTATGCTAGAGGCCCATAGAAGGGATCTCTATAAAAAGAAGTGAGACCTCTAGAACTAGCTATGAGACTCCACGACTTTGTTCCTTCCACAGCTTTTCTATCCTGTTCCAGATTATAGCTGAGGCCTCTGCTTTGCTTATTCTCCCTGTGCCTTTACCATTAGAGAGATCTCTACTTCGATCTAGGATTATTATATCTGTCTCATCTGAAGCAAAAACACCCTGACTGAGGTCATTGGCAACGACCATGTCCAAGCCCTTCTCCTCCATAAATTTAGAGGCAATTTTCACCAAATTTTTGGCCTTGTATTCCGCCTTGAACCCGACGATAAAGAGTTGAGGCCAGCGCTTACATACAATCTCGAGGAGCTTGGGTCCAGGCTCAAGGTGAAGGAGAGCAGGCTTTTTACTGTCTAGCTTTCCAGAGATCTTTTCTACATAAAAATCAGCCATAGCTGCACTTCCTATTAGGATATCGTATCCCCTCTGCAGTTCTTTTGATACCTCTCTGATCATATCCTTAGACGTCCGTATTGCAATAGAGTGACACCCCCTTGGAATCTTCTGTGATATAGGGCCATGGACCATAGTCACGTCATAGCCCCTCCTCAAGGCCTCTCTCGCAAGCGCTATTCCCATCTTCCCAGAACTAGAATTTGTAATATAGCGGACGTCATCTATAGGCTCTTGCGTAGGACCGGCGGTAATTAGGACCCGCTTTTGCCCCTTACCCCTTTTCACTCTTGATCCCCCCCTCTTTAGAGAATTCCTTCAGGATAAAAGCCACAACCTCTCTCCATCTAAGCTTTGCTTTCCCCTCCTCCAGCGACGGTTCTATAAATGCTACGCCAGCTTTCTTTAGTCTTTCGATATTTCTCTGAACAAAGGGGTTGTTTATCATAGATTCGTGCATAGCAGGAGCTATTACGAGAGGCATACGAGAGCCGAGAGCTGTGGATGCAAATGTAGTGACAGGGGTGTCGTCTATTCCGTTGGCGATCTTTGATATTGTGTTGGCTGTGGCCGGGCAGATTAATAGAAGATCCCACCTCCCTTTCCATTCTCCACAGTACTCTATATGCTCGCAGAGTCCAGTTAGGCTTGTTATAACCCTTTTTCCAACTATGCACTCCAAGGCCTCAGGACTTATAATCCCTTGGGCTGATTCGGACATTACAACAACGACCTCCGCCCCATGTCTCATCAACTCACGCGCTAGTTTTGGGGTTTCAATAGCTGCAATACTGCCTGATACAGCCAAGACTATCCTTACTCCATACAACGCACTGCTCTTTACCCCAGTTATGGCACTCTGGTGAACCATCACTGCTTTATTGAGCCTTTTGATATAAAACCTTTTGCCAAATAAAGCGCTCTAGACACTCCTAGTCGTGTTTAGCTCTCCCAAATCCAACTCTCCTTGCCTCAGCTACTAGATCTACAATATGGCTTACCCTTTCTATAATAGCTGTATCACTCGTGGCTGTTATCCAGTTCATCGACTTGATCTTATGATCCACCTTTTTATCGGTCTTGGCATCGCCATAAAGCCCAAAGAGAGGCATTATCTCCCTAGCTAAGGAGCATAACTCACCACTTCTGGAGACTTGCGAGTCAAAGAGGACAAGAACCTCCCTTGGATGATACCTAGAAAGGAGGTAAAACATAAGGGTAAGCGCAGGGAGGGTATACTGGCTTGACTTTTTATCACCAGAAGCAGCCAAGAGGTCCCTGTACACGCCATCTTGACCTAGTATCACTTCCCCTCTCCCAAGAAGAGCCTCAAGCCCCAGGAGGACGTTATATCCATCAACCGCTACGTGTCTCCCTTCTATGGCAGCTGGCTTGATAATCTTGGATTTATGTTGTTTGATTTCCTCCTCTGAGTAAACAGAACGCATGATTTTGTTTTTTTCCTTCCTTGAGAGG
>JAOZPI010000008.1:12031-18607 GCA_029932835.1 archaeon
ACCACATATAAAGCGTATGGCTGTAGATCTCCTATAACCCCTGTCTAGGAGATACCTCATGTCCTCTGCTGCCCTTGCAAGTCTGGATTCTGTTCCTGTGCTGCGTTCTTCTGTCTTCATCGTTCAGAGATTCTGAAATTCTAGTTTGTATTTATAATCTAGGCGTTTCAAAATAGTCTCAGAAGATTTTGAGTACTAGGAGAAAAATGAGGGTTTATGTTCTAGACACTACTCTACGGGATGGAGAACAGACTCCCGGAGTCTCGCTAAGCCCTGAGGAAAAGCTCCAGATAGCCAAGGCATTAGACGATTTGGGTGTGGACTACATAGAGGCCGGGTCTGCAGCCACGAGCCCTGGAGAAGCAGAGGGGATAAAAAGAATCGCTAACGAGGGCCTGAGGGCAAAGATTCTGAGTTTTTCTAGGGTTATGGAAAAGGACGTGGATCTGTGCAGACGCTGTGATGTCGATGGCCTCTTCCTTGTTGCACCAACTAGTGAGGGGCACATAAGGGCAAAGCTCCAGACCACACCCTCTGAGTTTCTTGAGAGGATATCAGGGGTTGTAGAATATGCAAAGAGTTCTGGTCTCTGCGTGGATCTTTGTTGTGAGGATGGATCAAGAACAGACATAGACTACATGAAGCGGATACTGGACAGAGTGGGGGATCAAATAGACCGGTTTACCATAGCCGACACTGTGGGAGCAGGTAGTCCAGAGCTCATGGCAGGGTACTTCCAACAACTCTCCAGATATAAGAAACTTCCCTATGGCGTCCACTGCCATGATGATTTGGGCCTGGCGGTAGCCAACACCATAGCCTCGGTGAAGGCAGGAGCCAATACAGTAAATGTCACAATAAATGGCTTAGGGGAAAGAGCAGGAAACGCTCCCCTGGAGGAGGTGGTAAGTGCTCTAGATATCCTATACGGGTACAACACAAGTATAAAAACGGAAAGGCTTTACAAAGTCTCAAAGCTTGTAGAGGAGCTTACTGGGGTTGCCGTTCAGGCAAACAAGGCTCTTGTAGGTAAAAATGCCTTCACACATGAGTCTGGTATACACGTGGATGGCTTGCTGAAAAATACCTCCACATATGAGTTTGTGAAGCCAGAATATGTCGGAAGAAAAAGGGTTTTTATGTTTGGGAAACATGTAGGGGGCAAGGGCCTGAAAGCAGTAATGGATGGGCTTGGGATCCAGGTGAATGAGGACCAGTTCAAGAGGATTTTCAGGGAAATAAAGAGTATGGGGGACCGAGGAAAGACAATAACAGATGCCGATCTCTTGGCGATAATTGATCAGGTCAGGGGAGAGAAGAGGAAGAAATTCATCGAGATAGTAGAGTTGCGAAGTGAATCCGGAAATAAGATAAAGCCTCACGCGACTGTAGTAATGAGGGTGGGGGGCAAAAGAACCAGAGAGAGTGCTGAAGGGGACGGACCGGTGGATGCTGCCATAAACGCCATAATGAAGGCAGTGGGGAGGAAAAATATACGGTTAGAGGAATATCATGTAGACGCGATAACCGGGGGGACCGATGCTGGTGTTTCTGTTCAGGTAAAAATGAGAGCAGGGGATAAGGTCATAACTGCTTCAGGGATTAATACAGACATAGTGATGGCATCAGTTCAGGCCATAGTTAATGGGATTAACTACCTCGTTGGTGGTTAAAGGGTAGCCTCTAGGAAAGATGACAAAAAGGATCGCATTTGTTACAACAAATCTTGGAAAGGTGGAGGAGGCGGTGGAGATCGGGAGAGAGTACAACATAGAGGTAGAGCAACTAAACTATGACGCGCTCGAGATACAGGCGGATTCGGGGATAGAGGTTGGGATAGAAAGTGCCAGAGACGCCTACAAAAAGTTCAAAAGGCCGCTGATAGTAGAAGATTCCGGAATGTTTATTGAGGCCTTGTCTGGGTTTCCGGGGGTTTATTCTGCATTTGTGTTCAAGACTATAGGGACAGAAGGAATTCTAAAGCTTATGGAGGGGAAGAAGGACAGGAAAGCGGAGATGAAATCTGCTCTTGTCTATATTGACAAGGATCAGATCAGGATATTTGAGGGTGTCTCAGAGGGGCGCATAAGCGAAAGCGCAAGGGGGAGGGGAGGCTTTGGATATGATCCGATTTTCATACCCACAGGATTTGAGAGAACCTTTGCTGAAGACCCCAAATTAAAACAACAGGTCTCCCACCGGGCTAAAGCCTTTCGTGCGTTCCTTGAGTGGTACTCTGGAAACAGCGGAGATTAAGCCCTCGGTGCTCTTTTTTATTTACAATTCTGCAAATATGCAGCTGGTTGTGTTGCCCCGGTGGTGTAGTGGCCTATCATACGGCCCTGTCGTAGGCTAGAGAAGAAACAGCCTGCAGCAAAAGGCCGTGACCCGGATTCGAATTCCGGCCGGGGCGTGCCCCCTCTTCATAATTTGCTTGGATCCATTTTTATTTCTCTAACTGGAATAATTAAGAGCCCGTAGCCCATAATGGATACAAGAGTTGAGGAGATAATGCGGACATCCTTTGCCTCTTTAAAAAAGAGCGATCCAATAGCGAAGGCTATTGACCTCTTTATCTCCAACCCGGATATGGTGTTTCCAGTGGTGGATTCGAGGGGGAGAATCATAGGAGAGATTAACCAGCATGAGTTGTTAAAACTCCTCATACCGCCAAGAGATATAGACGAGGAGATAATCTTAGGTCCTCTTGGGATGAAAGAACTTCTGGAGCGACAGGGGAACAAGGTGGGAGATTTGATGAAAACACATGACATAAAGGTAAAGAAGGGAACCAAAGTGGTAGAGGCTGCCCGCTTAATGCTGGAGACTGAAGTTAGGACCCTAGAGGTAGTTGATGAAGAGGGTAATCCGATTGGCTTTGTTTCTGAAGTTGACATACTTCGCTATCTAAAAGGTAAGCTAGAAGAGAAGAAATGATAGAATATCTGCTCATACTGGCTGTCGTCCTTATTGTAGCTAAGATATTAGGAGAGCTTTGCGAGAGAATAGGAATTCCGAGTATTCTTGGGGAGATAGGCACTGGGATCCTGCTGGGGCCCACAGCGTTTGGGTTGATCTCAAATCCCAACGAGGCTGTCTTTCAGCTCTTTGCGGAGATAGGGATAATCATGCTTCTATTCGTAGCTGGCTTTGAGTATGTGGATATAAAGAGTGTGCTGAAGTACAAGAGGGTTTCTATCACTCTGAGCCTAGTCAGCTCTTTTATTCCACTGATAGGCGTTACACTGTGGGGGTTGTCGATGGGGTATAATTGGGGGGCCTCTCTGCTACTTGGAATAGCTCTCTCCGCTACATCCATGGGCATCACAGTGAGATCCCTTCTAGACTGCAACCAGATAAACTCCAAGCCCGGGCGTACAATATTGGGATCCTTGGTTTTGAATGACATAACAGGATTGATACTCATGACGATTGTGCTTGGCGTTGTAGGGGCAAGGGGAGGGGATATTTTAATGAACACGCTCTTTGTGATGGGGGGTATTGGGGTGTTCTTCCTCCTCTTTCTTGTAGCTGAGTATATCATGCCCTATGTCATCCTCTATTCCATAAAACTCCGTGTGGAAGAAGCACAATTCACCCTTGTTTTTGTTGTCGTCCTTCTCACAGCCTTCCTAGCTCAAAATTTGGGCCTTAGTACTATGATAGGGGCATTTTTCGCAGGGGTCTTCCTCTCCCGCTCTTCTATACTAGAGACAGAGACCTTTTCGCAGAAGATATCCTCGGTCTCCTATGGGCTCTTCATACCCCTCTTCTTCGTAATGGCGGGAGCGAGAATGGACCTCAGCCACTTTTCGGAGACCATTGGGCTGGCACTAATGATGCTGACTCTCATCACATCGCTACAGATAGGCTCTGCATTTGTTGTAGGGAGGTTGTACAAGTATAAAACCTGGGAGTCAATAATGCTCGGATTGGGAATGCTGCCATACGGGGAGGTGACCCTTATTGTGATGACCGCCCTCCTTACGATGGCAGCAGGGAATATAGAAAGATTTGGAGGTGCTGAAGCCTTAGAGGGATTACACTCCCTCTTTTCTGCAGTCTTGATCCTAATTGCTATGACTGTAGTTATCGCACCACTGACTATGAGGTTTGTGTCGAGGAGGCTCAAGAAAGCCTAGCCCCTTTTTAAACTGATAAGCTAAAATATAGCCCAAGATGGCAAACGAGGGAGAAGGACAGAAGGGAGAAAATCGTTGCCCTGAATGTGGAGGCGTCCTTGTAAGGGATTACAAACACGCTGAACTTATATGCTCTAAGTGCGGCTTGGTAGTAGATGAAAGCATAGCAGACCTTGGGGCAGAAACACGAAGCTTTGACTCTGAAGCATGGCTAAAGAAAACGAGAACTGGAAGCCCAATGACCTACACAAAGCCGCACAAGGGTCTCACGACTGAGATAGACAAATATGACAGGGATATACGCGGTGGTACTGTATCAAAAGAGGCGAGAAAGCGGATGTACCGCATGAGAAAATGGCAAAGGAGGATAAACGTATCTTCATCTGTTGAGAAGGACATAATTCCCGCCCTAAATGAGATATCTCGTGAGCTTAGCGAGTTGGGGCTCCCCACGTCTATGAAGGAAGACGCAGCCATAATGTACCGAAAAATTTGTAATAAGGGGCTGGTGAGGGGGAGGAGCATAGAGGCTATAATAGCAGCCATCACATATATCCTTTGCAGAGGGAGAAACATTCCAAGGACCCTTGGAGAGATTGCCGATGTCTCTGGCATTGATCCAAAGGATGTTGGAAAAACCTACAGATATGTAGCACGACACCTAAAGTTGAAGGTACCTCCAACAACCCCAGTTGATTACCTCCCCAAGTTTGCCCACAAGGTAGGTCTCCCCAATTATGTTATAGACAAAGCTGTAGAGATAATTAACGATGCAAAGAATCTCGGATTAACAAGCGGGAGGGCACCGGCGGGGGTTGCAGCTGCTGTTCTCTATATTGCAGCAGATGTTTACAATATGCAAAAAACCCAGAAGGAGATAGCGGACGCAGCTGGAGTGACGGAGGTAACTGTTAGGAACAGACACAGGGAACTGGAGGAGAAGATGGATCTCTACAAATACAAAAAAGAGGTTATGGAAGAGGCAAGAGAGAAGGGAAAAGGAAGTGGTTTTTAGGCTTTTTCCAGATAAAGTAACATGCCCAAAAGGCCAAGAAGAAGCAAGAAAGGGGGGGACGCAGGCCTGCAGAATGCCTTGGTCAGGATAAGGCGAGAGATACACGACTCCATCAAAACGAACCGTGATGTCTTCCCAGACCTCCCTAAAACGCTTAAAACCCTAGCCAGAAAGCGAGGTTTGGAGGTTAGAGAGGTTAGACAGGCAATCAGGAGTTTGCTGGAGGTTGTGCCCGGGAAAGAGCCCAATACCTATATAGCCACTATCCGAACACCTGACGGGAAGAGGGGTGTGATAAGCAGGGTAGTAAAGACTCCGAGGGGTTACAAATGGACGACGGGTGATCACGCATATGCCATAGCCCACTTACTTGGGATTGAACCAAGGGAGAAGGCACCTTCAGGCTACCTTCCTGGACTAGCCCCCTCTCCAGAAGAGATAAACAGAGAGCTGGAAAGGGCGAGAAGGTGGCCTAAAAGACCCAAAGAGCGAAGACCATAAAGGCGAAGACCAAGGCGAACAAGAGGGGAATAACCCTGGCTAGGATGCGCACAATGGTTACCAGCTCATAGTAGCTCTTTCCGAATATCCGCACTCTCTTCAGAATTTCTTCCCCATAAGATACCTGGGCTGGTTGAAGGACGGAAGAAGCTACCCTGATTACCTCTTTTATGTAGTCTTCCGGTATCGGGTCCCGCTTCGTCAAGGCCCGTATAGAAAAGGAATGAGCATCTGTGCTAAAGGGAAGTACATCTTTTATTCCCCTTTTCGCAGCCTCCTGCCTTATGGTCGCGATTTCTGAAGAAAGAAGGCCATTTGTATCTGCGACAAAATAAAGCGTCTTTTCTTTCCCACCGAGAACCATAGCAAAAACACTGTGCTTCTCAAAGAAGCGTATGCCAAAGCCCACAGAAGCCCGGTACAAGCGTAGCCCAGAGAGTTTTTCAATCACATCATCTATAAGTGTTTCAATATCTAGTGCCTCTTTAGTAAAGAAGCTCACGTTTTCAATGCCACTTGCCATTGGTTCGTTGGGATGAGAATCTATTATCAAGAGCTTTTTCCCAGGGTATTTCTTTCTTATGGCTGAGAAGATTGCCGGATCGTAGTCATCGATGTATGGACAGGAGAGAGAGACGAAATAAACATCGTTGATCCTCTGTCCCATGGCTGTGATTCCCCCCCTCGATTCCCTCACGACTGCAGACACTCGTAAGTCTTGATAACTCCCTTGATCGAGGAGCCTGAGAATACGATCTGATATATCCAAGGCAGGGTTGTATTCATGATTGCTGGGTATGTGTAGAAAATAGGATGGAGCGCGGCCCTTGTTTAATTTCTGAATACACTTGGTGCTCAGGTTCCCCCCTCCGACACTTCCAAGGGGGCCTGAATGAAGCCAGGGGGCAACAAGCACGC
>JAOZPI010000057.1 GCA_029932835.1 archaeon
CAGGTAATCAATTCTATCGGCATCTATTTCAGAAGAGATGACACCCCCCCTCCTCTCCGTTTCTCGGATTATATCCTTCTTATCAAATCCCTGTTCGCTGAGTATATCCCCCACCTCCCCCCTTAAGACAATTTTTAGGTTGTCCTCGTGCCTTACACCAAAGAGATTCTCAAGTGCATGGCTAAATGGCAGATGGCCAATATCATGCAACAATCCTGCCATTCTCATCTTCTCCTCCTCTAAGTCCAGTTGCCTTGCCATCCGACCTGAAATATGCATCGTGCCCAGTGAGTGCTCAAATCTGGTGTGGTTCGCCCCTGGATAAACCAGCGAACAAAAGGAAAGCTGTTTTATTCTCCTCAGCCTCTGCATCTCCTCGGAATCAATAACTGCGAGCTCTCCTTCAGAGACTTCAATATCGCCGTGTACCGGATCTCGTATGGTCTTCATACGGTTTTACCCCCCAATCAGGACACCATATTAGCAATAGGAAAAAGAAAAGAGCTCTTTAACCCATCCTCCAAATCCCTTGTCAATTTTTTCTTTTCCGCTGAGTTATATACCTATCATGGTTTCTTCATCCTCCCATCCCCTGTGGCTCAGGTTAAATCCATCTGTGCGTTTCTTCCTCCTTCTCCTCCTATTTGTTACCACAATAGTCGCAAACTCCTCCTTCCTGCTCTTTTCGATCCTTGTGATAGTCCTCATTCTCCTCAAGATCTCTGGGGGCTGGAGAATATGGATCGTGTACTTAAAGACTTCTCTTCTCTTTCTTCCCCTCCTCTTTCTCCTTGGGCTTTTGTCTCAGCCTCAGACCGGAGCTCTCTCTTCTCTTCCCTCTTTTCTGGGGGGGTTCTACATTCCTCCCCTCCTCCCCTACCTCGCTTTCCTGTTTCTGAAGCTCTTGGTAGTGATGTCTGTATTTTCTCTTCTTTCCATCGCCATAAGACCAACCGAGCTTCTTCGGGTACTCCTCCGCTTCCATCTTCCCCACTCGCTGATTGTACTGACTTCCGTATCTCTTCGTTTGCTTCCCCTCCTGCTGGAAGAAATAGAAAGGCTGAAAGAAGCACAGATGAGCAGGGGAGCTAAAATCAGGGGACTAAAAGGGATGCTCCCCATCTTACTCCCATTGATATCAAATTCCCTCGAGCGGAGTGTCTCCATAGCCGAGACCTTGGAGTCGCGAGGGATTTTGTCCTCTGACAAGAGAACTATTGAATATGGAGGAACGAATTAAACTGCAGGGTCTTAGTTTTTCCTATGCAAATGGTGTGAATGCTATTAGTAATCTGGATCTGGAGATTAAGGCAGGGGAATCCCTGTTGATCTCTGGGCCATCTGGAGCTGGAAAGACGACTCTGGCGAGATGTTTAAATGGTCTTATCCCCTCCTTTTATGGTGGAGAACTAAGGGGCCATATCTCTGTATTTGGGAGAAATCCACAGAGGATAGGTCCGAGGGGGATGTCCAAACTAGTCGCGATCCTCCCCCAAAGCTGCGAAGACTTTTTTATTTTCCCGCAGGTTTCTGATGAACTCTCTGGAGGGGTCCAAAAATCTTCTGGAAAGGGAAGGGAGCTCTCACCTCTTAAGGACAGAGAGATCTCAGAGGGGATCATAAAAAAACTAGATCTGGAGAACCTCCTGGATCGCTCTATTTCCACTCTCAGTGGGGGGGAAACCCGTAGGGTTGCAATAGCGTCCATACTCCTACAGAATCCAAGGCTGCTGGTCATGGATGAACCATTTGTTGAGTTAGACACCGAAACCCTTGAAAAGGTAGTGTCTCTCTTGAAGGAAGTTAACAAAAGAGGGACTACCCTCCTCATTATCGAACACCGTCCCGTGGACTCAGACCTTGTGAAGCGTGAGGTGGAGATAAACCACAGCCTTCTCTATGATGGAAAACCACGCAGGAAGGAGGAGAAGGTCTGCATAGAAGCACAGACCGGGCCCGTCCTTCTCCGTATCAGGGATCTCTACTTTTCTTATGACGATCATTACATTTTTGATGGTTTCTCCGAGGAGTTTAGATCTGGAGAATTTGTTTTGCTGGATGGCAGAAACGGCTCTGGAAAGACAACGCTCCTGAGGATTATTATGGGTCTGTTGAGGCCAGAGGCAGGGGAGGTGGAGACCTTGGGAAATCAAAATCCGAATGTTTGGGAACTTGCTGGGAGGGTTGGATATGTTTTTCAAAATCCCGAAAAACAAATCTTTGCAGACACAGTAGAGGAGGAGGTGGTGTATGTGCTCAAAAATACGAGCAAGATGGGAAGGCGTGAGCGAGCTGAACGCACCATGCAAGTCTTGAGGGAATTTAGCATATCCAAGTACAGGGGCGTCTATCCTCGCTATCTTTCCGGAGGAGAGCAGCAGAGGGTAGCTCTTGCGTCCGTCCTTATCTCCAAGCCTCGTATACTCCTCTTGGACGAACCAACTCGCGGGATGGACAACAACCTAAAGAAAATGCTTGCTCATTACCTAGCCAACTATGTCAAACAGGGAAACCTGGTAATCATGGCCACTCACGATCCCTTTTTGTCTTCTCTTGCCACCCGAACTATAAGATTAAAGTCAAATGGCTGCTGAGCTTAACTCACAAAATACCCAGTTTTCTACAGGAAAACTTAGACTAAAGAGCATACGGTTTTCATCTCGGGAGATCTCCCTCATAGCAGTCCTTGGGGCCTTATCCGCAGTTTTGAGAATACCCTTTTCTCCCATTCCCGGCCTTCAGCCATCCTCCTTTATTATATCCTGTAGTGGTTACTCCTTTGGGTTCAGGGTAGGAGGGCTTGTAGGCATCCTCACGGCTTTTCTGTCCAGCATCTTCCTTGGCGTTGGCCCATGGACTCCCTTTCAAATGCTCGCTTGGGGAGCTCTAGGCCTCTCTTTTGCAGCTTTATCCCGCCTCAACGCCCCTCGCGTCTTGTTTCTCCCCCTCCTCTTCATCTGGGGATACCTCTTTGGTTTCATTATGAACCTCTGGTATCTGTTCGCATTTGGCTTTCCCTTCACCCTGTCTTCAATTCTTGCCCTTCAATTGGCTAGTCTCTGGATGGATACCCTTCACGCCATTGGCAATGTGGCATTCTTTCTCATCCTAGGCAGACAAGTTTTGAACATATTCCAGCGTTTTCGGGAGCGTTTTTTAATCAATACAATCAAATAACGCCATGAATCTTGCTAAAAAGGCTGCTGCCGAGGCGGCGTGCAGGCATATAAAGAGTGGGATGGTGGTGGGTCTGGGTACTGGCTCAACAACAGAGTTTGCCATAAGGAGGATAGCTGAGCGGGTCAAAAGAGGCTTGAAGATATCTGCTGTTCCGACCTCTAAAGCTACAGAGAAGCTGGCTCTATCCTTGGGCATCCCCCTGGTTGACTATAACGAGTTTCTGGAAAGCGGAAAACAGGCAGACATCGATATTGATGGGGCTGACTGTGTGGATCCCCTGTTTCGTCTTATAAAGGGACGAGGAGGGGCACATACACGAGAAAAGAAGATTGCTGTAGCTTCCAAGAGGTTTTACTGTATTGTTGATACCACAAAGCTCGTAGAGGAGTTAATAGGAAGTGTTCCTATACCTGTGGAGGTAGAACCAAATAGGTGGGAGGAGGTGGCTGATTCCCTTCTTAGGTTTGGGAGGGCAGAATTAAGGGAAAAAAGGGGAAAGGTTTTTATAACTGATAATTCTAACTACATCCTAGACCTTTCTCCGAATGCGGATGTCGGCGAGCCTGAGCGGCTTGAAGTCGACATAAATAGGGTTCCCGGAGTGGTAGATAATGGATTATTTACCAAGCGGCTTCCGGATATCCTATTTGTCGGGCATCCGGATGGCTCGGTGAGGGTGCTCAAAAATGAGTGAGAAGAAGGAAGAGAAAGGAAAGCCTGTGGAGGAGAAGACGGCGTCTCGTAAGGTTAGGATATTAGCCACAGACATAGATTCATCCAAAAGCCTTGTTATCGGGTTGTCTAAGATTCGAGGTGTTGGGTACAATTTTGCCCATGCTGTCGTATCCGCGATCGGGTATGATAAAAACAAGAAACTGGCAGATCTCTCTGAGCAGGAGATTGAGGCTCTTGAAAAAGCAATTAATGATCCTGCTTCCCTTAAAATTCCTTCTTGGATCTACAACCGCCGGCGAGATCTGGAAACAGGGAAAGACCTACACCTCACTACATCTGATCTCCTATTTGCTAGAAAATCAGATATAGACCTTTTGGGGGAAATTAAGTCCTACAAGGGTCTGAGACATGCTCGCGGTCTGAAGGTAAGAGGGCAGAGGACTGCATCAACCGGAAGAGGGAAGGCGGCTGTTGGAGTGCAGAGAAAGAAGAGCGCTCCTGCCAAGAAAAAATAGACAATGGGTCATCCAAAAAAACAGACTCGGAAGTACAGCAGGCCAAAGCATATGTTTAAGGGCCGAGAAGACGAAGCAGAGCTGATAAAGAGATACGGCTTAAAGAACGCTAGAGAGGTCTGGAAGGCCAAGAGCGAGGCAAGGCGCGTAAAGAAACTGGCTAGAAGCCTCTTGGCACGGCCAAATAGGAGGGTAGAAGAAGACCTCATGGGGCGTTTGGTTGGCATGGGATTAGTCAATAGCAAGGGTCAGCTGGATGATATTCTAAATATCACAGTCGAGGACATCCTAGACAGGCGTCTTCAGACCGTGGTTTACAAAAAGGGCCTCGCTACCTCCATAAAGCAGGCAAGACAAGAGATTGTCCATGGCCATATAATGGTGCGCGGACGTCGCATAACAGCTCCAGGCCACTTGGTTACCATAGCTGAAGGCCTAGACATTCAGTTTTATCCTCGTTCGCCCCTAAACAATCCGGAACATCCCGCGCGGAATCCAGAGAAAAAGAAACAGCCTGAGAAGAAGGAGTCAGGTGAAGAGACGACTGAAGATAAGGAGGCTAAGGGGGATAAAACAGGTAGCGAGACTGAAGAGGAGAAGGCCTTAGGCACAAAAAATCAAGATGGCGGAAGAGAAGCAAAAGATCAATGAGGAGAAGAATATAAGCAAGGAGCTGGTTGAACAGGTTAAAGAGGGAATTATCCAAAAGAAGACAGAGGGAGTGGGTGAAATTCCCAAAAAACATGCAGAGACGATGGCAGTGGTGCATGTATATTCATCAAAGAACAATACCATAGTCACCGCCACTGACATATCTGGAGCCGAGACTATAGCCCGTGGTTCAGGAGGTATGGTAGTAAAGAGCGGCAGAGAAGAGCGGACCCCATTTGCAGGAGGCCAAGTAGAAAAGAGAATCGCAGCGGCCCTGAGT
>JAOZPI010000058.1 GCA_029932835.1 archaeon
AACCAAATCCTTGTAATGGTTGTTAAACTCCCAGGCTCTCTCGTACATATCCCTCAAACGGATGTTAAGGGGGATTGTGATGTTGGTTTCAGAAAGTTCTGATTTCCATCCATGGTATCTGCTCGTGATAAGGAGCGGAAAGCGTATACGAGCCACTAATCTGCTGTTCTCCTGCACTATGTCTAGGTCTTTTGGGGACAGATCGCCAACGGTGATGTTGATTCCATCAAAGAGGAAGAGGTTGCTATGGGGGCTGTGATAATCAGCAATTGAGGAGATAAGACGCCCTAGAGAAGAGGATGTTGTTTTTTTCAGATGGCCAATTAGTTTGCTCCAGCCCTCCTCTTTACCATAAGTGAGGTAGGGATTTATTGTTCCATTTTTTATCGTCCCCACATCCCCGATTGCTTTGTAGAGGATGTCCTTGGAAGAAGAGGCCACAGTGGTGCGGAGGTTATCAATAGCGTTGTTTAGACGCATCCAGGAGAGGCGGTGGATGTGGGTATTATATTGGATTGCATCTTCGAGTTCCCACTGAACAGCTATTGCTATTCCAATTATCACTACAAAGATCCCAAGAGTCGTGTAGAGGGGATAGATTCCCTTAGTACCAATTCCCGATGTCATATCCTACCTCCATATTTTTACCACCACCTCTCCATTGTACAGGGAGTTATGCGATAGAATCGTAACCGGAGTTCCGTATGTGAGAACCCTTCTCTTGGGAGGGTCTCCAAACTCCCATGATTTGTCCCCTCTCACGAGGACCCAGAAGTTATACTCAATCGGGCCTGTTGTGTTCTCTAGCGTTGGATCCAGGAGGTGCAAGCGGGAGATTTCGTCCCCATCTAGCACCATGGCTCCATAAGAACGAGACAGAGGGCTTACAAAGACCTCTGAGGTCAGAGTTTCAACTAACCTTTTTCCGGTATTGTGAAGATCATCTATATCTGTGGTTGAGATGTGGTTTGTGGAGAGCACGAAAAGAAAGAGGACTATGGCAATACTCACTAAAAAGACCATGAGAGAGAGGGGGAGGTCTTCTAGGGATTGCGGCGAAAGCTGACCAGTATTGTTAAGGCCCAGAGCACTACTCATGCATGGAATATAATTCTGAAGACGTTCTAGGAGCATTTTGAGGCCTCGACATAGATTACGCCATGGTATTTTGATATACAGAGGCAGGAGGGATTGTCCTCAAACCCTTTCAGAAGTCCATTAGATCTCTGGGACAGGTTTGCAGAGAGCGACGCCGCACCAAATAGGGAGTCGGGGTTTGATACCAGCCTTACCAAGACTGCTATCTTGTTGCCAGAGCTTTTTTGAAGCTCAATTGAGTAGTTTTCTCCCTGCACAGAGGGGGGGAGAGGGTACTCAAAAGAAGCGTCGCCTATAGAGTCATAAGTGTCGGTTATTGCATTTCTTAGATCCTGCGCCATGTGAGTTGCAGCTTCTACCCGCAAGCTTCTAGATGAGACAGCATAGGTTGTGAGGAGCATCAGCAGTATCACTGTGAACAAGATCAAACTACCCAATTTACTCCAGGCCCATACGATCCACCCACGCCTGTCCATCTTATCGCCACACTGTGAGGACAACCTCTGCGTTTATCCCATCCCCCATTAATCTGTATTTTGCAACACCTCTCCTCCCCTCAGGCTCGGTGCCCTTAGTTATATCCATCCAAATATGGCAACAGTCCTTCAACTCAAATCTATAGTGGTAGGGAAGGATGAGATCATCAAGTCTTTTTTCAATGCATTCTTTGGTCCTGTCCATAAGACCAGACCTCGAAGTTAGCAAGGCTCCAAGAATCAGTGATTTTGCAACATCGCTTTGGTTGTATTCCCTTTTCTGAAGCGAGGTGTTTATTGTATAGTTTGAATTCTCCGATATCCTAAAGTGGTGAACATCAAAGGAGTATGTCTCCTCAGGCCAGGTGGTGTTCTCGTACGTGAAAGAAACATGAGCCTCCATCGGGCGAATTATCCTTACTTCCGAGTGTCTGGTTTCTGAGAGAACGCCGTAAGATTGTGCGTCATCAATCCAGGTATGGTTGGTTATAGAAATTGGACGCTCTGTTACTCTTCCTTGGATATGGGCACCGCTATAGGTTCTGGTGTGCTTCGCAGCACGATAGGCAGGAGTGTTGAGGAGATAATCCATCCCATTAAAGTAATTGGTTTTCTGTTTTGTCCCCATGGCCTCCTCGCCCAGAATCTTCATCCGTATGGCAAGTCTCTTAGATCCAGTAAGATATGCAGCTACATCAAACAACAAGGAACTATAGGGGGCCTCGGCTGTTGTATTTGTAGTGGAAAAGAGGGGAGAATGTGGAACCAACAAAAGGTCCTCTCTCTCAGTCCTCGCACCCTTGATCCTCACTACCTCCCCTCGGTCAGTTATGTTGAATGGGAGGGGGAGTTTTTTATTTCTGAGCACCATGAGGGCCGAAGCTGTTATTATGCTTCTTGCGGCATCAGTAGATAGAAAGCTGTCCCCCACTATTAGAGAATGTTTTAGGAGCTCTTCTATTGTCTTGTCTCTCAGATCGAGGTTTAGAGGAAGAAGCTCCAAAAAAGATACCTGTGTGTCAACACCTACTGTTAGATATGTGAGGATGCTGTTAAGTTTTTTTCTCGCGTCTGATAGTTCACAACGAAGCTTTTGCAATTCCCCAGCAACTTCCTCTGAAGCAGGATTCTTGGAAAGATCCTTAGAAAGGAGAGAGAGGGTAGTGTGTATTCCTGCTGTGTCTCCTATGACGGCATGCACCAAATTCCGTGTTATATTCCCACCACAGGCCGCATCTATATCAGAGTAGCCAGGCATCATGCCAGAAATAAGGGAGATAATATCACAGACGTCAGCGCCTGCAACCCTAGTATCTTCAAATTCCTTTTCGATCGCATTTGTAAGAAGGTCTTGGATAATGTTTGTATACAAATCTACCTGATCTAGAGAGGCTCTGACAAATGCTAGGTCTGGGTCTTTTCCTAGGCAACTTAGTGCCCTTTCCCCCTCATCCAATTTGCGGATTGCTGCATCAAAATATTGAAGAGTCTTTTCTATGCTCTCCGAGAAGTCAGAATCAAGTGGTTTTATAGCAACCGGTTGGAGGGTGCTTATCTCAAGATCCGCCCTGCTCCTCAGAAGAGACCGAAGAGAGGTGACGGCAATTTCATTAATGTTTTCGTTTTCTTCTACAAATTCTGTAGATGCAAGAGAGCGGGATGCCTGGATAGTGAGGTAGGAGAGAGCTATGGTTGAGAGCAAGATAAACACTGCAAGATCCAGAAGCCCCGCCTGTCCCTTAGTCCCATGATAAAAAGACGTTTCCATCATCTGCGCGGTAAACTAAGTGCACGGTGTGCGATCCAGAGGGTATCGTAGTGTTTTCAGAGGTTATAGCAACTCCTGGAATCTCTAGGGGCGTGGCCAGAGGGGATAGGTTTCCTGCTACATTAGTTACAGGGATTATAGAATCATTTATGAGTATAGCGTAGTCTGGGGGTAGGGAGACAGAAAGCTCTTCAGAGGAATTTTCGTAACCCAGTGCCACTACTCTCGCTCTCTTGAAAATTTCGATAGCAGCGTCTATGGTGTCTTGTCTCTCGTTTCCCTCAATAAATTTCTCTAGGGTGTTCACACCGATCCATGTTATGACCAGCATTATTAAGATCACTAATACCAGCATGAATGGCGTGTCCTCAACCCCAAAGCCCTTGGTCTTCATTGGTGATTTAATATTTTAATAGAAGTGTACTTCTCATGCTGCAGTATCCCATCTCCTATTGCTGCTACTTTGTCGGTGGATTTCCTAGGACCTGTTGCAAACTGGATTAGGATGGAGAAGAGGGCGAGGGCTAGGAGGACTGCAAGTGCTATTTTCATTGATTCTGCTGAAATCCCTCTTCTGTTCTCTAGTATCATTAAAAATTGGACGTTCGGTTGACTATTTTCTGGGAGAACTGCTCAAGTGCTGTAGTTGTTGTGTTAACCGCTGTCGTCCCTGAGGAGCGGATATCTGTGAAAAAAACCGCAAATATAGAGAGGAGCGCGGCTACTATTATAATAGCCAAAAGCAACTTGAATACTTCCGAAGTCGTGGCTCTCCTTTTCATTGCCTTAGGTAGGATATTGCCCGGTTCATGGCCGTCTGCCTAGCTGTTTCCATAGAGCTGATGGTTGTGTTTGTAGAGGAATCTAGCTCTGTAGATAGGGTAGCCACTATGGACATCACCGCCACTGCTATTATCACTGCTACCGCTATTCTGAAGACTGCAGCGTGCATCTTACTGATTCGGTCCTACATCCTCACAGTCTCCGGTTACTAAACAGTTTGTAGAAGCCTCAACCGTCTGTGTTGCAGTGGAGGCTCCACTGGCTATGTTCTCAGCACCAGTCCAAGCAGACCCCATGAGGTAAGCAACCACTGCCAGCACTGCGGCAATTATGATTACCACAAGTGCTAGCTTAAAGACAGAATCCGTCTGACCTCTTTTGCTTTTCAACAGCCTCATATGACCCCCTTGAGGCGGACTTAAGCTATAAGATTTAGGAGAAGAAAGAACTAATAGTTTTCTAGGAGAAAGGTTATTTCTTCTCGATAACTTTATCTTAGTAATTTAATTCAGACGCTTAATACCCTTTTCTATATGATACCTCGCACGATTTATTCTATCTTCTGGTAATCTCTGACCTGTTTTTTTATAACTATCTGGAGTCTTAACAACCCATTCTCCTTCCGGAGTTATCCACCCATGTTTAAGAGGAACTTTTCCTTTGAATGTTTTTACTTCTAAAAGTGGGGTTTTCTTCCCTTCTACAACCCCCATTATCCATTGTTTCGTTCCTTTTGCGGCCTCTTTAATGTTTGTGAGAGCTTGTTTTTCCCCTTGAAGACATCTATAATATTGACACTCCCAATATTGTAGAGAAAGGCCAGAAGACATATTGGGAATATCCCCTAATTTAGAAGAATCTCCCATAGATTCCCTAAATTCACCTACACTAATTTGAGGAGAGCCACGAAATTTACATACCTTGGCTATTCTGCATGTCTTACAAGTAGGGTGTTCGGATGGTGGTTTTGGCATCTCTCATAAATCTTGATTTTAAAAGAATAAAAGTGCGGGGGACGCGATTCGAACGCGCGCAGGCCTAAGCCACAGGATCTTAAGTCCTGCCCGTTTGACCAGACTCCGGCACCCCCGCGA